>PALY01000165.1 GCA_002707085.1 Deltaproteobacteria bacterium | reverse complement strand
TAGTAAACCGCGAAGTACATGGATCCCTTCGCATCAGTATTGGTGCCTTCAATAACATGGTTGGCCGTCCAATGCAGAGAGTCGTGTGGGTCAGATGCACTATCAAGGCTTTGAAAGAGTGCCTCACGACTGACCGTGGTGTTATCCTGACCGACGTACTGATAAACAGCATCCTCAACATAACAATCAGCGCGCATCCGGGCATCCCGGCGATCAACAGCGTGCCCATTACGATCAATCATTGCCAGAATGGAAACCCTATCATCGGTACTCAGCGCTTCAGCATCGAACAACGGCAATGGGAACGGATTGGCATCTGTATAACTGAGAAGATCGATTTTCCACTGTTCGTCCGATTGCTTAGTGAGCTCGCCGCTTAGGTGCCCGGCGGCCAACACTTCCCCACCATGTTGAATCGTCGTGAACGCCGCCGTTACGCGGACATTAGATCCTTCTCCTTCAACAACCACCCCGTTTAACAGGTGTCTTGAGTTCTGCTCGTCAATCGCAGCAATCTCTTCACTCCCAAGTGAAGAGTCGCCGATTACAAGTGATCCTTTAGGACTGAAAAGCACGGCAGCGCGAAGACCATCTCCCGCATCCATAGCGTGGCAATAGCGGGACATCACCTCCGTGATAGCAAGGCGATCAGCAATACTAATAGACATAGCGGCAATCCCTCAAAGACTGGCTAGTTCAACCGCTTTGCCGGTGCGCGCCGATTCAAAAATAGCAAAGATGAGTTTCATCGAACCGAGGATCGCGTTTCCACTACTAATCGGCTCTTTACCTTCCTGGCAACATTCTGCGAAATGCAAAATTTCATTTGTGAAGCAGTTGTTGGTGGGCATACCATGATTGCCTGGGTCAAGTGGAACGAAGTGACCCATAATATCTTCCATGCCTTTCACTTCCCTCGCGTCGGGATCTCGCCGATTTACCGGTACTGTTTCTGGCGTGTCTCTCTTAGGTGAGGAAACTACGACAGGACCAAAGTGATCACCTTGATAAATTGGTCGCTGCGACAGCGTGTATAGGGATCCTTCGTCACCAAAGAGTGTATAGCCTTGCCCCACAGGTGACCTGGGTGCGCACCAGAGACACAGCACAGTTCCTACGGCACCATTTTCGAACTCAAGTGTCGCACATATCATGTCCTCGCCACCGTTTTTCATTCGGGGTGATACTGACTTGACCACACCGGTTACGGTCTTCACATCACCAATTAGGTACCTCACAAGATCCGTTTCATGAATCGTATTGGTCATGCCAACACCACCTCCGGCTTTTCCATCGAGCATCCAGTGCCCTTCGCGTAGTATTCCAACGCCATGCAACACAGTTTCAATGCGTGCAGCCCGGATCGTCCCCAGTTCTCCATCGTCAAGCAGTTGCTTTACGGCCTTCGCAGCAGGTGAAAAGCGCAATAGGTTCGCTATCATCAAGGTCACGCCCGCCTTGTCAGTGGCAGAAATCATGTCCCGACACTCCTGTACATCATTACCCATCGGTTTTTCGACTAGGATATGTTTGCCAGCTTCGGCGGCAGCAATTGTCATTTCTGCATGAGTATCGTGATTAGTACAAATGTCTACGGCATCTATGTCGGCTTCACTGAGCATCTTCTTATAGTCGACATAGATGTCACTGACATTGGCCTGTTTGGCACGCTCCTGCGCTGCCTCTTCAAAAATATCGCAAACAGCAGTAAGTTTTACTTCATCCGAAAATTCCGCGTACGCGGGTAAATGTTGCCTGGATATTCCGCCGGTTCCTATGAGTCCGACCTTGAGTGGTTTTGACATTGGCGCCCCCCCTTTTCTTTACTAAGATACTCTTAATCGTGAGTAGTTTTCTATAGATCTTTCTTATCATTCTATATCTAGATACGAAGAGATACTTAAGAATCGACGATTGATACTGTAGTCTCTGCCGCGCAGAACATAGATACGAAATTGCCTCTAATACCCGATGAACAATTCAAGAATCTTTCCGAATTACCCTTCGAACCTGACTATTTTTAGATCGAAAACGGAGAAGGTGGCCGCCATCGGATGCACTACCTAGACGAGGCTCCAAAGGATGGTTCATTGTTGCCTTCGAGCGATCAGACAATCCTCAGGATGACGTCACCGAGGCATTCAGTCACGCTAACTAGGCTTCACATTGTGAACCAGCAACAATAGATACTACACGTCTTCAATCGCAATCGCCCTAATCCAAGTCCCTTCCATCTGTTCTACATTAAGCGGCATACTCATAAAAAAAACACGTTCTTGGGTCAATGATTCGATATTGGAAAGCGGATAGGCAATGGGGATGTTGTTGCCAGTCATAGCCCTGTGCGTCGGACAGTTATCTGGCTCCGGCTCCTTCATTTTAGTTTCCCACCCGATTCCCGGTACGCCAACGGCAAGCATTTTGATTTTCATCTCTTCCGCGAGCCAGTATGCAGTATCACCATCAATCCAGGGGGAATCATCCGCATGGGGGCTGCCCATCAATACAATGTCGCCTTTCTGCACATTTCCAAGGTGCTCTGGCAGGATGGGCTCACCTTTAAGGTCATCGAAGAAGCACACGGCCGCTTCCCCATAATAAGTATCGATAGGCATTTCCCACAACCCCAGCATGCCGTCCGGCAGATCCGACCAGTTGTCGTTGTGGCCAATACCGAGCTGGATATGTGAACCATGGTGACCACTTGGAGGGATAGGCCATACAGGATCTCCCGCCTCGTGGCCGACCAACTGTTCTATCGAACTGTCATCAGGATTAATCTGGTCTTCTAGGTACCAAGGCAGGTTATAAACGTCCGGAGCCCCTTCATCCACACTTGTGTCTAACCTATAAACAGTGGATTCAAACTTCGCACTAAGTTCGACTACTCTATAATTATTAAGATCTATCATATCTCCTCCTAAGCTTCTTCGAACGCTATCGCGCGGGTGAAACTTGCTTCCATTTTTGTCATACGTAGCGGCAGACTGACATAGAAGACACGATCTTTAGTTAACTTATCGATATTAACTAACGGTTGTACAATGGGGACATTGGCACCCAATAGCACTCGTTTTACTGGTGAGTTCCCAGGCGCCGCAGCCTTCTGTAGGTACTGCCACAATATCCCAGGCCCGATACCAAGCATCTTGATTTGCCGGTCCAATACAAGCCATGAGCAGGTTTCGGCGGAAAGCCAGGGTCTCTCCAAATCCTCAAACGGACTGGCTAAGAGGACCACGTCACCTTTTTCAACATGAGTCAGGTGTTCCGGCATGATCTTAACACCACATGGATCACCTTCATTCACTCGACCAGCAGGATAGTCGCCACGTTCGATTGCAGCTAAAGGCTTCAGGTTTTTCAGATTGCATACCGCAGCCGGCCCCATAAAGGTTTTTGCAGGCATCTCCCACAGACCTTTCATATCGTCCGGAGCACCTGACCAGTGACTGATATGACCGCCACCACCCTGAATATGCACACCATGGTGTGTGCTCTGTCGTTCCTGGGACCACACCTCGTCACCACCAGGAGGTGCTGCATATAATTTGAACAGGGAGTTGTCTCCGGTGAATCTACCCTCACGCATTACCCAAGGCTTGCCGTTGGGGTCAGTGTTACCTTCAAGCAGAGTACCATCAACCAGATATGACCTGGCTTTAAGCCGCGGGCTCAAATCCACTGGTTTCAAACCTTCTAAACTGAACATGATTTTCCTTCTGACTTTTTCTAGAGATGATAGCGTAGCTTCGGTACATGCAGGAAGTAAAACACATGGAAAATCAAATTAGGTACACTATGTTTTTGTCTCACGAACGGAACATTATGGAAGGAAAAGAAAAGTCAGTCCTAAGTAACGAAGAGCCTTTCTACTTACTAGCACCGTTTGAGGTGTCCGATGAGTTGCGACCACGAAACGACGAGAAGGGCCTATGGGATTTCCTTAGTAGCATGCGCCAGTTGTTAGGGGCAGACTCATTCTTTCGAGCAGCTACGGCGGAGAACGATATGGATATTGAGAAGTTCGGTTACCCCGCTGCGGCCTCTAAGCTATCGCCCGTTTTATGAAACTGATTACCCTTAAGGGAACTCCTGCAGAGATTGGACACCAGCATGGTGAACTATTACAGGAAGAGGTCAGAAGAGTTTGGGACTTCTACAGCGGAGCACTCTTCAATAGTCGGCTGGCGCAGTTGGAGGAATATGGCTATAAGTTTCTGGAGGTAGTAAGAGAATTTCGCAGCGACTACGCCACCGAGATTATAGCATTGGCTGAAGGCGCAGGGCTCGCCTCGTGGCAAATCGCCGCACTGAATGCTAGAACTGAAATCCTGCACAACCTAACAGACATAGACGTTGGTGAATGCACCGCCATGTACTTCCCCTGCACCCGAGCCCTCGGACAGAACTGGGATTGGATGGAAGAATTGGAACCACTAATCGTGGTAATGCAGATTGAACGTGCTGACGGCCATCGTATTCTGCAAATGACTGAACCAGGTATCATCGGAAAGATCGGCTTGAATTCGAACGGAATGGGCGTCTGCCTGAATATGATTCGTGGTGGTGCCAGAACCGACTCTGTGCCTGTACATATTATGCTTCGCTCAATCCTGGACGCGAACAGCATAGAGGAGGCGATGAATATCCTAGGGGATGCCCAGGGTACCTGCAGCAATATTCTGATGGCAGATGATGAGGGGAGCTCAGTGGATCTGGAACTAGCCGAACAAAGTTCGTCTACCGTAGACTATGCTGGCGAAAGCCCCTTACATACGAATCACTACCTGAGTTATCTGCAGGAAAGCCTCGACGTTTCAAAACACGAGTCATTTCCCAATTCTGCCGCCAGGTTTGCCCGCGCCAGGGCACTAATTCAGCAATTAGACTCTCACGCAGGTATGGAGGAACTCAAGTCGATTCTAAGAGATACCGAAGACCCAACTTATCCAATCTGTCGTGATTACCTTCCATCATCTGGTCACCGTGTTGGTACTGTCGCGTCCGTCCTGATGGATCTAACGGGCAGAGCCTTGCACGTGACACAGGGCAATCCTAGTCTGAACACATACACTCGTTTCTCACTCTAGTCTGGAACTAACATGACAATGTACTTACGCCAGGTCTGCCTTGTTGCACAACAGCTGGAACCGGCAATCGTCGCGCTAACCTCCGTCTTGGGGATCGAGCGATGTCATGTGGACCCGGGAGTCGGCAAATGGGGTCTGGAAAACACACTGATGGCTGTCGGCACCAGTTTTCTGGAGGTGGTCGCTCCCATTGAAGAGAACACCGCTGGTGGTCGTTACCTTGACCGACGGGGTGGCGACGGCGTATGGGAACCGGCAGGAGGCAATGCCTGGAAGGATCATATGAGAAGTGATGTCACTACTGACCTGACCGGGGTCGAGTTGCAGAGTGACGACCCACAGCGGGACGCTAAACAGTGGGGCGCTATCGCCGGTATCACTGTGGAGCAATCAGCAGACGGCTTTCGTTTGCTCATGGCAAACGGTGAGCTACGGTTCGTACCTGACAGAGACGGACGTAGCGCTGGTCTCGCCGGCGTCGATCTGACCGTCATCGAACGACAGCGGATTCTGGAAGCAGCCGGGGCAATCGACGGCTACCGGGACGACCATTGCGTCGAACTATGCGGCACCCGGTTCTATCTAAAGGACAGGTCTTAGACCATTACGGTATACTCCGGCGCTTTCTCAACCTAAACCAAGGTGAATATATGAAAGTCGGTGACCGACTCGCGGCGTTGTTGCTGGAAAATGGGGTAGACAAGGTATTTGGTGTGCCCGGAGGGCAGACGCTGCCCCTGTATGAAGGTATCAGCAAGTTTCAAGGTGCCATTGAACACGTTCTCATGCGCGATGAGCGCAGTGCTGGTTACGCAGCGGACGCCTATGCCAGGCTGACCGGTAAGACCGGTGTTTGTGACGGTACCGTTGGTCCCGGCGCCACCAATTTGGTTTCGCCCCTGGCTGAAGCATATTGTTCCTCTATTCCGCTGATATGCATCATCTCCGATGTGGCGATGGCATGGGAACACCGACGTACCCGAGGCAACGCATCCCAGGCGATGGATCAGATGGAAATGTTCAAGCCGGTGAGTAAGTGGCAGGTTCGCATCACCGATCCGAAATCCCTCGATAACATCATGGATCATGCATTTCGTGTAGCGACTTCCGGTAAGCCAGGCCCGGTAGTGGTTTGTATCCCCGAGGATGTTGCTGGTAAGGACTTTGAGTTCCGTGACCCGGTAACAGGACGCGATGGTGCCACCTACCCCGCGACCCGCAGCGCACCAGACCCTGAATCCGTCGACCAAGCAGTGGCTGCATTACAAAACGCAAAACAGCCCATCCTGATCATTGGTGGCGGTGCACATATCTCGGGCGCCGGTGAGCAGGTGCGCGAATTAACGGAACTACTAAACATACCCGTCGTCACCTCGATTTCCGGCAAAGGGATTCTCAGTGAAGATCACGCCAACAGTTTTGGCGTGACTGGCACATTTGGAAGTCCTGTCGCCAGAGACCTGGTGATGCAGGCAGACCTCGCCTTCTTTATCGGCTGTAAAGCAGGCCAACTGACAACCTATACCTATCGGTGCCCCCGCAGAGATACGCAGATTATTCATTTGGACAACGACCCGGAAGAGATTGATCGCAATTACGCCAACAGCATCGGCCTTGTTGCCGACGCACGTCTGGGCCTTGATGCAGTACTGGCAGGTCTTGGCAAGAAGGCCGGCACCTATAGCTGGGATTTCGAGGCACCCGAGGCACAATACAAAGCCTGGTACGCCGAGAATACCAACCCGGATCAGGCCGACAACAAACCCATAAAACCTCCCACCGTTATGGGTATCGTCAATCAGGTCTTGTCCGATGAAGACGTGGTGGTTTGCGACGCCAGCCTTGCCTCAGGCTGGGCCGCCTCGTATCTAAAATTCTCAAAAGCCGGAAGACGCATGATGGCCCCTCGCGGTCTTGCGGGCCTTGGCTGGGGTTCGCCCGCCGCAGTAGGTGCGTCACTGGCGCTCAAGGGGAAGAAGCGTATTCTACATTTCGCCGGCGATGGTGGTTTCAGTTATTCCATGCAGGAAATGGAAGTCATGTCGCGATACAAACTGCCGGTTTTGACGATACTGCTTAACAACGACACCTTGGGTTGGATCAAGCACGTACAACGCGATTACTACGATCAGAACTACGTGTCCACAGACTTCTCTCATGTGAATTTCTCGGTTGCCGCAAGCGGCTTTGGTCTTCGCACCTATCGTGTGAATAATCTATCTGAACTTCGAGAGTGTCTGGACCAGGAAGCAAACCCACAGGGACCAGCGCTCATTGAGGTGATCTCTGATCAGTGGACATCACCTGTACAATCACTCTAGCCTGACAACAGGAAGGAGAGGCATTATGAAACTAAAGGGACAGGTAGCTCTGGTCACCGGTGCCGCAAGAGGCATCGGTCTTGCCCACGCTGTAAGACTCGCGAAACTGGGTACCGATGTCGTGGTTAACGACATCAATCTTGAATCTTTCAAGGAGTTCGATGAATCTCTTGAAGCGGAGTCCGTGGTGGCACTGCTTGAAAGTCACGGCGTTCGTGCAATGGGTATTGAGGCCAATGTCTGCGATGAGCAGGATGCCAAAGGCATGGTAGATCAAGCGGCTGCTGAATTCGGGCGACTGGATATTCTCGTGAACAACGCTGGGGGGATTGCCGGTCTCGCCAAGGAAAGTTATGCGGCAACTGTTTCAGACGAAGACATCAGAAATACAATCGATCGTAACCTGATGGGCACTGTCTATTGCAGCCAGGCTGCCGCGGTGCACATGAAGGCCGCCAACTATGGTCGAATAGTTAATACGTCCTCCCAAGCAGGCATGCGTGCTCAGCCGAACGGCAACTATGCCTCCTATGGCATGGCCAAAGCGGGTATCATTTCCTGGACTCAGTATCTGGCTCAGGAGTTAGGGCGCTACAACATTACCGTTAACGCGCTGTCACCCGCTTACGTTGCCACCGAACGCCTGATGCGACAGTCCTTTGGTGAGATCACCGACGTCAGAAGACAGTTAAAGGTACCGCTGGACCGTCTCGCAGAACCTGATGATATTGCCAAGGTCATGGAGTTTTTCGTCACCGACCTTGGCGACTACGTAACGGGACAGACCATATCCGTCTGTGGTGGCGCCATTAATTTTTAACGCGACAAGCCTGTCTTAAAGTGGATGAAATAAGGCGCGAGGAGTTTCGAGAACGGGGTGTGGTTGCCCTGCGAGCGGCAGTGTCACCAACTGAGCTAAGCATCCTCCGCAGGGCATTCGACTGGTCTATCGCTAATCCGGGGCGCAACGCCAGCTCGATTAAACCTAGGACACCAGGAAAACTCTACAACGACCTCACTAATCCAGACAGCTTTCCCGTCTACGTCGACGCTAACGCAAAAACAGGTATACCGACAATGGTCAGCCAGCTGTGGGGTAAGCCCGAGGTATGGTTCATGTACGAGCAGGTATTCCTGAAAACCGGTGGTTCCGAAACTTCTGCACCACGGACACCATGGCACCAGGACCTGCCCTACCTGCCCGTTACCGGAAACGATCTCGCCGTGGTATGGATACCTTTCGAGTCTCTCAACACCTCCGAGTCCCTTGAGTTCATAGTCGGCTCCCATCATGGCACGCTGCACAACGGTTCCCGCTTCAGCGCCGAGGATCCAACGACACCGCTCTACAATACCGGTGAACTGCCCAGGCTACCTGACATAGAAGCTAATCGTGATGCGTACGACATTGTTTCCTTTGCCGTTGACCCGGGAGACCTGATTATTTTTCATCCCGGGATGTTGCATGGAGGTGCCCCGATCGCACCCGGCAAACAGCGCAGTACACTGACGCTGCGATACTTTGGTGAAGACGCGCAGGTGGCGCTGCGCCCAAACGATACGCCGGCCATACTTGAGCGCATCCGTGCAAAGCAATCCGTAATACATCCGCTGCAGATCGTGAAGCTACTAGGAAATGGCGCCCCGTTTCGACATAAGAAATTTCCCGTATGCCTCCCGTGACGCGATCACCATAACTCACGTACACTCTGTTTACTGACTGAAGCAAGCAGGGACCACATTATGAACAATGTAACGAGCGAGGTAGCAATCGTCATCGGTGGTGGATGCGGCATTGGTCGCGATGCGCAAGTAAGGTGGCTCTATCGTGAATATCTCATCCACTTATGGCATCGTTGATGGCGCTGAAGGTTACAAGATACGCGTCAACTCAATACATCCTGGCTACATTTGGACACCCATGGTTCTCAGCATGGTCTAGGGTAATCCAGATGCGGAGGCACAGCTCTATGAAGACCTGGTACAAAAACATCCCATTGGTCGACTGGGAGAGGAAGAAGATATCGCCCGTGGTGTTTTGTTCCTTGCGTCGAATGACGCCAGCTTCATCACAGGCAGCGAACTTGTCATCGACGGAGGATTCACTGCCGTTTAGTTTTTCGTTCGCGGTCGAAACCAACTTTCGCTATATTCCACCCCCATGACTACGCATGAAAGTTTCTTGAAAGGTATAAAGGTACTCGACCTGTCCGAGGGGATCCCGGGTCCCTTCTGCGCCAAGCTACTCGCCGATCTCGGTGCCGACACAATCAAAGTAGAGCGACCCGATAACGGAGACATTAGTCGATCGTTCGGTCCGTTTCCAGATGATGAGCCGCATTTAGAAAAGAGTGCTAGCTTTTTCTACCTAAACACCGGTAAACGCAGCATCGTGCTCGACATCACTTCACCTGGCGAACAAGGAACGCTCGAATCTCTGGTACAGCAGCACGATGTGGTCATCGGTTGTGAGCGACTTGCCAGTGCAGGGGTCGGTTACGACGAAATCAGGTCCTGGAATCCAAATGCCATCTTTACATCCGTTACCGGTTTCGGGGATGACGGACCATACGCCGAGTTTGAGACCTCCCATCTCATCAATTGTGCAATGAGTGGTTGGGCGCAAATGTGTGGCGTACCCGAGCGCGAACCAATCCAGGCAGGTGGATCCACCCCGGAAATGCTGACTGGAGCCTATGGAGCTACCGCGACGCTGTTAGCGGTCTTGGGGCGTTCTCGTCACGGGGCTGGTGAATACATAGAGGTCAGCTTACATCAGGCTACTATTTGCGGTGGGCAGATTCTTAGCTTGTTCTATGAGTATCGCGACCTCATCCCATCACGTTATTCCAGCCTCGGTGCGGCGGCCGGTGGATGTTACATGCTGCCCACGGAAGAAGGGTATCTCGGACTGAATGCATTGACCCTGGACCAATGGCACTTGCTGTGCAGGTTTATGGGACGGGAAGATATTGCGACTAACCCAGACTACGAAGACATAAACTGGGCCAGGCCGGATGAGCGGCTGGAGGAAATCCGTGAGATCTTTCGAGCCGCACTGACCGGCAGATCAGCGACGGAGATCTTTCACGAAGCCCAGGCGGCACGAGTTCCCTTCGGCCTGGTACCAGACCTCGCAGCATTATCAGAGCTGCCCCCACATGTTGAGCGCGCTTTCTTTCAGGAGATCGAGCATCCTGTCTGTGGCACAGTGAGGGTGCCAAGCGTGCCATTTAAATCCACTGCAACGGCTATTCAGATTAATCGCCCACCGCTGCTGGGGGAACATACACAAGAGATTCTCGACGAGCTACCAGAATCGAAACCATCTTCCGGTAGCAACAGCGATGAACCCAATCCACTGCCGCTAAAAGGACTGCGGGTTTTGGATCTGTCCATGTATTTTGCAGGTCCATCCCTAGCGCAGATTCTTGCCGATGCTGGTGCAGACGTAATCAAGATCGAGTCTATCCAGCACATTGATGGCTGGCGCCGCGCCGGTGGACAAGGGCCGGACGGCGCACCAACCTGGGAGGTCTCGCCCTATTTCAACTGGATCAACCGCAACAAACGCGACGTCACGCTGAACCTTAAAGATCCGCGAGGTGCGGAAGTCGTGAAAAAACTGGCTCGCGATGCGGATATTCTGCTGGAAAACTACACACCGCGCGTCATGGAGAGTTTCGGGCTTGGCTACGACCAGCTTAGGAAAATTAACGAGCGCCTAATCATGATCTCGTTATCCGGGTTCGGCGCCGACGTTTCCTGGCGCGACTATGTGGCTTTCGGCATGTCGACGGAGCAGATGTCAGGTGTCTGTCATCTAACCGGTTACGAGGATGGTGAGCCGCTCTTTACCGGTACCACTGGTGGCGACCTTCTGGCCGGCGTAATGGGCACGGTCGACGTGCTTGCGGCGCTCTGGCAGAGGGAACAAACCGGGGTCGGTCAGTACCTGGACTTCAGTCAGATAGAAGCCTGCAATATGTATGTCGGTGATGCGATGACCGGCTGGTTTCTTGCGCAAAGAGATCCTGGTCGCCGGGGCAACTACCATCCACAGTACGCGCTTCAGGGTACCTACCCATGCAGGGATGATGGCTGGATCGCTATTTCGTGTAAGACTAAAGCGCAATTCGAACAGTTGTGCACAGCGGCGGGTATTGATGCACAAGATGCCAACCTCGAAACAACACTGAGCAGCTGGAGCTGTGCGCAGGACAAGATTGAACTGATGCAAGACCTGCAAAGCGCAGGAATCCCTGCTGGCGCCGTGATGAATGGCCGCGATCTCTTTCACGACCCCCACCTTAAGGCACGCGGAGCCTGTCTGGCCCAGGACCGTCCTGGTCTCGGCGTACTGCACTATCCCAATCAACCCTATCGGATGAATCGCACTGTAATGCCACCCGATACACGTGCACCCTTGCTCGGTGAACACATTGAGGAAGTTCTGGGAGAAGAAGCCGGCCTATCGTCTGATGAGATCATCGAACTGGTAATTGACGAGGTTACCGGGACCGTGCCCTTGGCTGCACTGTAACGTAGGCTGCCAAGAATCAGCGCTTAGATTCGGCCAGTTCGCGGTCTTGCTCAGTCTGATACTGAGGCGACGTATCCCTGAATGAACGCAGATCCTGGTTCACAAGGTCTTTGTTTCGCTCTTCTATCATGCGCCAGCCTTCATCCCAATTAAAATCAAGAGGCTCGATGCCCGGGGCATCCATATTGTCGATCCCTGCAAGTGCCGCCCCTACAACAGCTAACTGATTTTCCGGATCGAACGGTCTACCTGATTCAAAACCCAATGGATAGTCAAGGAACTTTACTCGCGGCGGCCTGCCGGACTCAAGGATATCGAGCGCGCTCCCTAGTATAATCGTTGGGAGACCATTGTTCTCAAAATGACGCGCGATCAGACACACGGTCTGATGACAGACGGGTCACAACGGTACCAGCAGCAAGACATCAATGTCTTCCTGCTCAATTCGCGCCGCCAGCTCAGGAATCAACTTCTCAGTGACTCGCCTTTGGGAATAGATACCACCCATGCAAGAGAAAAAATTATCCGCGAGGTGGCCAATCGCACCCATATCGCGCAGTGATCGTAATGCCTCAATGGGAAAAACACAGCGGGGATCCTGCCGGGCTTCGATAAGATAGTTTTCCGTGACGTGGGAAAAACGAATGTCCGCCACCTCGCTGTCACTGGGAATCGCTCGGATACTCGTATCGTCCTTGTAGTGGTATGCGATCTGACCAGCAAGGTATGTACCTGCCGTAGAAACCAGGCCTAGCTTACTCCTGGAAAGTGGCAAAGGCGGCTTCACGAACGCCGTCGGCGTGTCTGCTCTAAACCAGCGATAGGCCTCGTACCCAAGACTGTCGTAAAGATTTTTTGTCTGCTGGATATAGCTGACCGGTTGATGCATGTCATCTCCCTTCTGTTGGGCAATTATAGAGGTGCCTGTGTCATAATTCCTGTCTACTGGTATCTAAACTTGAATGAGAACACAGTTATGAAGGACCACCTCATAATGCTTGCACGCTTGTTGATGCTCTCAATGCTCACCTATACAGCGGTTGCAGAGTCCTATTCCCCTCATGCTGGAAATCCTTATCCCACCAATGTTTATTGGGGTGATACACATGTGCATACGTCACTGTCGTCCGACGCCTATATCTTTGGTGTAAGGCTCACGGCAGACGACGCTTATCGTTTTGCAAAAGGTGAAACGGTGACTGCCACCAGCGGCGAGGCAATTCGTCTGCATCGTCCACTAGATTTCCTTATGGTTTCCGACCACGCAGAAAACATGGGCGTCATTGCACGCATCGACGCTGGCGATAAAAAGCTGTTAGCGACAGAGGTTGGCAAACGTACCGCCAGGGCCCTCGACTACGATATTTCATTGAAAGAAGCCCTTGATTCGAACACTGATGAACTGCTTAACGCATTCAATGCCGCAACCTTGATTGCAATCAAAGCCGACTCGGGCACAAAAAAAGGGCTAGGGCATGCAGTCTACGGCGAAGATGAGGATTTCACGCGCTCGGTGTGGAAAGAGGTTATAGACAACGCGGAAAGGCACAACGACCCTAGCCGCTTTACCACCTTCACAGGCTATGAGTGGACAGTGTCCTCGGGCGGGCACCGAAACGTTATCTTTGCGGACGGCCCTGAGGTCACCAGCCAGACCATGCCATTCACTGCCCTGGACAGCATGGACCCGGAGGATCTTTGGGCATACCTCAAAGATTACGAGGAAAGCACAGGCGGGCAGGCATTTGCGATCCCTCACAACGGCAACCTAAGCGGTAACCGGATGTTCGCACTGACCACTCGCAAGGGCGAGCCGCTTGACCAGTCTTATGCCATCACCCGATCGCGTTTCGAGCCGATCTATGAGGTGACACAGATCAAGGGGACCGGCGAAACTCACCCGCTGCTTGCGCCCAACGATGAGTTCGCCAACTACGAGATATTCACCTGGGGTATCACGAAGAGCCAACCCGACTCGAAAAAGCACGGCTCCACAGATACCAAAGTAGAGACCAAAGTCTCAATCGCACCAAGACCAAAACCCGCCCATTCCTATGCACGGTCTGCACTGAAGTTTGGCCTGGCAGCCGAAGCGGAGGTGGGGACCAATCCCTTCAAATTCGGGTTTATCGGCAGCACGGATTCCCATACCGCACTGGCAACTGCGGACCAGAATAATTTCTGGGGCAAGATGCCCGGCAACGAACCCGGACGCAATCGTGTCGTTACCGGATGGAACTACAGTGCGGGCGGCTACGCGGCGGTTTGGGCCAAGGAGAACACGCGGGAGTCCATTTTTGCCGCGATGCGGCGTAAAGAAGTCTACGCCTCTACCGGGCCGCGCATGACGGTTCGATTCTTCGGTGGCTGGGACTATTCAGAACCCGACGCCGTCAGACCGAACCTGGCTGAAATTGGTTACGCTAAAGGCGTACCCATGGGCGGTGATCTCACCGCAGCGCCAAAAAGCAAAGCGCCCAGCTTTCTGATCCGCGCCGTCAAAGATCCCGATGGCGCCAACCTGGACCGTGTACAGGTGATCAAGGGCTGGTATGAGGGTGACGGCAAGTTACATGAGAAGATCTACAACGTCGCCCTCTCTGATGGCCGGAAGGAGAATAGAAAGGGCAAGGTCAATCCAGTGGGCAGCACGGTGGACGTGCCCGATGCATCCTACACCAACAGCATTGGCGATCCTGAACTCGCCGCGGTGTGGACGGACCCGAATTTCGATCGTAGCGAACGCTCCTTCTATTATCTGCGCGTACTGGAAATTCCTACCCCACGCTGGACGGCCTACGATGCAAAATTCTATGGCCTGAAGAATATACCGAAAGAAGTACCCATGGTCGTTCAGGAACGCGCCTTTAGTTCGCCGATCTGGTATACGCCAATCTAAAATCCCATTCTCAAAAGAGGTATTCAATGGAAGAACTACTGCTGCACGCTAACCGACACATCAAGGTGAAGCATGCCTTCAATATTCGGGATATCGGTGGTTACCCGACCGTTGACGGCCAGACCACACAATGGAAACGATTTCTACGGTCTGATGGTCTACACGCACTTCATGATGCCGATAAGCAGGTGCTACTGGACTACGGCGTCAGCCTGGTAGTGGATCTAAGACTGCCCAAGGAACTTGAGTCTGCACCCAACGTATTCAGAGATTCTGACCAGGTCCAGTATTGCCATCGATCGTTTATTGATGAAGAGGTTCTTAAGACACTGGAGGATAAGCCCGTTCAAAACCGGGCTCACATGCGTGCGGACAAGGGGTACCGCACCTGGCTGGAATACTGCCAACCATCGGTCCGCGATATTCTGGTATCAATTGCCGAGAATGATGAAGGTGTTGCCCTGTATCACTGCTCGGGCGGGAAAGATCGTACCGGGCTGGTCACGGCCTTGCTGCTGGGCATGGCAGGTGTCGCCCATGAGATTATTGCGGCCGACTACGCGTTGACCGCTCGCTACAACATAAACTCAACATTCAAAGGACCCGAAGGGGATATCAAAACCTGGCAGGATTATGAAGCAGCCTATTGCCCACCCGCGGTCATGCGCGAATCCCTAGAGCACCTGAATCGAGTCTATGGCGGCGTATTGGATTACGTTAAGCACATTGGCGTCACAGAAGATCAGGTCGAACGCTTACGACGCCTGTTATTAACGCCAACCGAAGACGACACATTGCCGAGTTAACTTACGATAGCGCCTCATAAGTCATCTTCTCGAACTGCACAGCAGTATTGCCCATGAATCCGAATACATGAGTGAAGAACATGCCGAGAAGTTCTTCTTTTGGATCAATGAAAAACCAGGTGCCAGCCGCACCGGCCCAGCCAAAAGCACCTGCAGAACCAGGTGTAAAGCTTGATCCAATGGTCTTACGCACGTACACACCAAAGCCAAAACCGTAGTTCGCGCCGTACACGTCGATGCTGCGCTCACCGAGGTGATTCGTGCGCATCAGTTCAACAGTCTTACGTCCAAGAATACGGACACCGTCGAGCTCCCCGTCATTCGCGAGCATTTGTGCAAAGCGAGTAAAGTCCCGAGGCGTTGACAGCAAACCGCCGAACATGCCATTACCAGACATGTAGCGCCGTTCAGCGCGCCCGGCTTTCTCTGTCGTCTCGGGAGGGTCGCGAACAATCAGTTTCGCCTCCATCGGATTCCACCGGTATTCGGTAGTCAGCCGATCGAGGCCTGTTGCGTCGCAATAGAAGGAAGAATCATGCATCCCGAGCGGACCAAGTAGTTTTTCCTGGAACAATTCCTCGAGACTCTTGCCCGATACGCGCGTTAAAAAAAGTGATAACACATCGTAGTCATACCCGTAGTTCCAGGTCTCACCTGGATGCGAGTGTAACGGAGATGCCGCCATCCCCGTGACGATATCATCATAATCAAGGGTGGGTTCACTTACGCTTGGATCGTCCATTCCCGACAACACCGATTTCATCGCTGGCCAGAATGCAATGGGTGTGCGCCCCATCGCCGGCAGGCCTGAGGTCATCGTAAGAACGTCAAAGATTGTCATCTCTCGGCGCGCCGGCTCCATTGGTGCCAAAGCGCCCCGCACCTTTTCTGAAGCGGGTGTCAGTGCGAATACATTGGGCTTGGCGAATTCCGGAAGCCACTTCGATATGGGTTCATCCAGCAGAAATTCACCATCCTCAAACAGTGAAAGCAGTACCACCGCCGTCATCGGTTTGGTCTGAGAATACAGCCGAAATAGGGTGTCCATCGAGATCGCAGCCGGTCGTTCCACGTCGAGTGAGCCACTGACGTGAGAGTGCACAACCTTACCCTGACGCGCAATGATAGTCGCCGCACCAGGCAGCCTCCCGGAACTGACTTCATTATCTATCAAGCTACCGATCTTATTTATACGCTCCGGCATGAAGCCCATCTCAGCCGGATCTCCTATAGGTAGCTCTTGTGTTTTTTTTCCAACCATCTTTCGCAATCCCCACCATCAATCGTTGACGCAGAATACCACCAGCGCCGAACGACGCAAATTAGCGCTTCTTTAGCCAACTTCTGTGCTGCTATTCCTGACTGATGACGTAGTTGAGGATTTCAACAACCTGCTGCGGACTCTTTGCCCACGCCATGGCCGCACCATCCACTTCCTTTAGCGCGTGAACGATACCTTCATCGTGGAGGGTAATGTAGGGTTTCCAAATCGCGGCGCAGTAGCCAGCATCGAAGGCGGCATTCCATTGTTTATACTTGTCACCGAAGCGAATAACAGCGACGTCGCACTTATCAATCATCGTGCGGATTCGAATACCGTTCACCTTAGATGACTTGTGGTCACGCCAGAAGTTGTCGCTTTCCTCCCCCAATAAGTCACCGGCCGAATCACTGGCCTCATGATTGGTCACCGCCGATAAAAACGTCACGGGCAAAGCCGATGCGCCACTAATAATTTGTTGGCGCCAATCCGTATGAATTTCGCCCGATAAATAAACCTGCCAATGCATGTTAGTTCCTTTGTTAGCTATCCTTTTGATTTTTCCTGCTGGGGTTAAGCGAAGCGATCAGTGCCTGCCTGCATGAACCAGGCGTATTCCTTGCGCCTTTTGTTCTCGGCGTGGAAAGGATAGGGATGATCAAGCGCCAGTACTTTCCTTAACTCGGGATACCGTTCGAGCTGACCTGGCGCGAGATCCGCTTCACGCCATTCGTGCAATGGCCGCATGTACGTACGCATCCAACTCTGCACCAGAGTAATCCGGAGTCCAGGATTCTTTCGGGGGTAGGAACCATGCCAGGTAAAGCCGTTCCATACGGCAATCGACCCCGCCTCACCCTCTAGCGTCACGCAAGTCGGTTGTGCATCTCCAGGGGTTGCTTCCCCTGGTGAAGGTGCCCGGGCCATCCTGTGACTGCCAGGCGAGAGGATGGTTGGGCCATCGTCTGCGCTGGAATAGTCTGTACAAAGAATCGATACATTACACTCATGGCAGATATCGCCCCCACCGGGGACCCCGTGAACGTCGCTATGCAGCTTGCCCTCCAGTTTGTCTGGCACCGGCCGATCCATCTCACCAGGTGTCGGCCCTCGCGTAATATAGGTATGACCACCAAGGATTGCCCGCTGACCCAAGAGCCAACGCGCCATGGCGAGCCCGGCCGGCTGTAGCGCTGCCTCAGCGAATATGTCATCTTCCGGCATTAACTCCCAACTCTCTCGCATTACTTCTGACGGGATTTGTTCAGTCCGGGTTTCCCAGTCTGAAAGATCCACACCACCGCGACGCTCAACGGTATGGAGTATGGCGTCACGCAGACGCCCAACCCACGCTTTCGTGATCCCTGACTTGGATGGCGGGATTACCGTAAAACCGTAGGCCTCGAGTTCCACAACGTGTTCCGAGAGATCGAGCCGCTTAATCTCCTCGATCAATGGATCGAGAAATGGCTGTGTACCCTTGCCGGAAATGTCCATGGGCTCTCTCCTATAGTTGCTGCACGATCCCATAATTAGATCATCCAGTTTTTACCGCAGCTAATGGCGTGATCCTGGCGCCAGCATATACCACTCCATAGGAGGCGCTCCCTCTTCTTTCATTTTTTGGCTAACTTCGAAAATCAACTTACCGGCCTCGGTCTTTTCATAAAACCAGCGCTCGGCACCCCAGGCCTCAAAATCACTATCGGTGATCTCGAATACGAGCTCCTCGTAATAGGTGCGAATGTCATGCGCGACAAACATCAGGGGGCCGTCAAAGCCGTGCTGATCCCAGGGTTCACCATCGGCTATCCTGACAAACTTCTCCAGTGCCGACGGTATCTCATCGGCGGTGACCACTCGACCGACGGATGTTCGACCATTTACTGCGATCGCACGATCATAAGCTGAGCGCAACGCCTTCGCCTCATCGACCGCCGGATGCAAATCAGGATTGAAACGGGGTGGCAGCAAACACACTAATGGCTCACTATCCTTGCCTTGGATGGACTCGGGAAAATCCTCCAGCACCGGGCCCTCGGGTCGCTCCAGCAGGGCGAATGCGGCACGCAGTACGTCACGCTGAAACTTAGCATCACGGGGTTTCCCCAGCGGTAGACCCAATGGAAACTCGGCATACAGTGAGCGAGGCGTCTTCATCTTCTCTGCAATGAATCGCATCGGGGTAATCACAACCGTGGACAATCCTGCCGCTTCAAAAACATGTGCAAGCGTACTCACAGTACGCGGACAAAGGGGTCAGACTGGGGTCAGCAATACTACATCGACTTCATCTTTGAGCATCTGCGCAGCGCAAGCAGGGCCTGTATCTAGCCGCAGTTCAGATACCGAGTCGGACTGATTTCCCGCAAAGGCATAGTGGTTGCTCGCCACGCTGCCAATCACACTCTCGGCAGCAAGTTCCTCCAGGCGATCTATCGGATAAACCACATTAATATCGGCATGGAATCCCGAGCGATCAAAATTCGGGCTCACGTGACCAAGCTCAAGATCACGCGCGTCACTCGGAAGGGTCTCAAAGTGAAAATCCTGAAGCTGCCAGTTGGAGACACCACCTTTGCGCGACAACGCGGCAGTGGTCACGATAGCAACGCGTGCTTCCTGCAATGGGGGTGGCTCGGTAAATGCGGGATCGTCAAAGGACGGTACCGGCATTTTCATCACAGTATCTTTCATCAGTTGGTCGTTATCAGGCATCCAAAACCCTCCATTAGCCGCGTCGGATTATGCAAATAGCGGTCCAGATAGTAAAGCCTGCTCGGCAGCGTTCCGGCATCTCGACGCCCTTACCTGCCAGGGGACCCATGAGCAGTGCGGTGGGGCCTTCAACCCGCGCTGATCGTGCACAACCTGACACAAACCTGATTAACTCGCCCCTCGGCGCTGTATGATCCGACTGGCTGCGAGACAACCGTCGAAAAGCGCCGCATTGATATCATCCGAGGTACACCAGGTACTGAGAAAATGTGCGGCAAAACAATCACCTGCACCAGTGGTATCCACCACCTCAGGCACAACCACCGCGGGTTGCTGGTACGTGTTTCCATCCTTGATGGCCATGGCGCCCTGCTCCGCAAGAGTAATCAAAAACATCCCGGCGTAATCCTTAGCCAGTGTCTGTAAATAATCTCGCAGGGAATCCTCGTGGGGCGCGACACCAAAGATGCACACATCCGCGAAGTCTCTATCAGCCGTCACCTGATCTATATGAGATACGGGTGTACCGGATATATCCGCGAAGTCCACAACACGCCTGCCTCGGGTCGGCACACGCACTAGGCGCTCAAACACCGGGGAAATTTCATGGTAACGCGTCAGCACCACAAGGTCGGCTTCCTCAATGATCTGTCGTTGTGACTCGGACACTTCCCAATCCAGCAATCCACCAGGATCATAGCTGTGAAAAAAACGCTCGCCACTATCATCGAGCCGAATACCAATAAAGGGGGTTCTTACAGCTGGCGCCAGATCATGTTTGATACGGAACTCATCCAACTTGCTATCAAAAGCAGCTCGATCTTTGTCGGCAACTACAGAGAGCAGGTGAACTTCTGCATCCGGGAAAGCCGCAGCCGCATGCAAGGCAAAGTTAAAAGTGATGCCACCGAGACGTGGTTTTGCCTCGCCGTCGTAATGATCGAGGCAACATTCTCCTGCGGCAACTATTTTCATGGGGTTCGATAGACCTAGTGTGTGAGTCAGATGTCGGCCAGACGCACCAACATCGCTTCATCTTCGCGCATGATCATCCGCAGGTAGTCAGGATCACTGCTGGCTGCGTAAACCTCGTCCGAGATCTGCCCCTGGAAGTCGTGCCCTGGGAGGATATAGGGGCGACAGTGAATTCCATGCATGCTGATGCGTAAACCAGGCGTTTCCTTTCGATAAGATCCATGCCAGGTGCAACCCTGAAAGATGACCAGGGATCCGGCGGGGGCTTCGACAGGAACAGCTCGGTCCATCGCCTCCTGCTCAGGAGGAAATCGTTGCTCCAGATGA
The DNA here is from genome assembly GCA_002707085.1 of Deltaproteobacteria bacterium. Lineage (GTDB taxonomy): Bacteria > Myxococcota_A > UBA796 > UBA796 > UBA796 > UBA796. Next base: position 3,145 of record PALY01000165.1, on the reverse strand, counting down.
CTCCCGGGCACGTAGGAGAACGCGCCGTTTTCTCGAGTGTAGTCGGTCAACAGCCAATTCATGTTGGCGATATGAGGCGCGCGCCAGTTCCAGGGTGTTGGAATGCGACTCTGATCCGCATGCATGCCAGTACTCATCACCTTCTCCCAGTCATCTGGGGTCTGCCACTTGATCCAGGCACTACTATTACTGAGCCGATGTGTCTCGCCAAGCAGATGAGACATCAGCGCCTTCTTCACCGGATGGGTTAACAACTGCTCAAATGCTGGGTCCTGATCCACCAGATGAGTGATTACAACGTGACCGATTTCGTTTGGGCGCCCGCCCAGAGATCGATCCAGGCCCCGGTTCAGATCAAAGTGGGCGCCGGTTCGCTGTTCCGCCACCGCCAATACGGTGTCTCGCAGATGCGTGAAGAATTCATCTGGCAGACCAAGAACGGATTGTGGTACTACCGTCAATCCATATTCGCCCAATTCCCGAGCATAGGTTTCAAGCCCGAGCCGGGTGAGTTTGGCAGGGTCTGCTTCCTGGGGAAGTTCGGCCACTAGAATTACCTAACTGTTATTGCCTCATTACCTTGGACGTCAAAACCCGGTCACCCGACTTAGTCGCAGGGTCCCATCGCGCTGACGTCAAATAGCGCAGAGCAAGCTGCACTGCTCTTGGATCATCTAGCCGCTGTAAGGCCTCGACCGTCCAGCCACGTACATGGTGATGCCAATGATCGAGGTTTCCATTAAGCCGATCAACAATCTCGTCCGTAGACGCTTTGGCACCCAGCCGGGAAATCGCAAAGGTCGCATTACGAACGACAATCGCATCTTCATCACTGAGCCCCTTCGTGAATGCATCAACAACACCTGCATCAAGTTTAGTCTGCTGTTGGGTAATGAGACCTAATGCCTCATAGGCCACGCGGCGCACACCCGTATCAGCACTCGCAGTCAGTGATCGGGTGGGCTCAATTGCGCTTGCTGCGGTTAGCCCCATGTCGCCAATCACATCAATAATTCTCACCTGCAGTTCTGGATTAGCATCATCGAGTCGAGACAACAAAGCGGGCAGCGCACGTTCCCCCGCCCGAACGATGCCGTAACCAGCGATTGATCTGACATCAGTGTCGTCAGAAAAGAATCGCTCAAACAGCAAATCCAAACCAGATGAAGTCGAGCCCAGCTCGTACGCTGCACTGATCGCCTTCTTGTCGTCAGGGCCGTCAAGATTTTCAGTTAGGTCATCAATCGACTGCTGCGACTTATTCGTATCGTTGGCGCCTAGGTGCCACGACCAGATATATTTCCAGATCGGTGTCTGGCAGTCGTCTTCTGGGCCATGCCATTCAGGAGAAGCATGATTCCAGGTTGGTCCTGTAGGTTCTTCTTTGCGGGCAAACAGAAACTTCACCATATGACGTTGCCGACCCGACACATTGGCACAATAGCGGCCGTGCACAGTATCGAAGTGCACGATCGAAATAGTTCCGGCGTTTCCATCCAGCGGAATCTTGGCTTCTTCCCAGGGTACAGACGCCTTTTTCATGGAAGCGATCAGGTCAGGATACTTCTCGTTCAATTCCAGCTCCGTTTCTTCATACCGCTTGAAACGCTCGGTACCACGAACCGCACTGGCGTCCATTTTTTTGGTTATCCCCTGGTAAATTTCAGCACGACGCACGTCTGCCTCGTGCTTCAGATGATCGACTTCACGACGGGTCGTGTATTGACTACGCGGCACGATACCCGTTGGCCCTGCCTCAACCGGTGTATCCTGCGGGTAATAAAGCAGCATCACGTAACGCGTTGGGTGATAACGTCGCAGCCCATCAACCGCGTAGTGGGAATGACCGTCGCCGTCCTTGTGCAGCGCCTGGGCACCATCGGGATAGTTAACGTGATCATGCCGGTGAAAGTGTAGATAGTAGTAGGACCCGAGGATCAAGGTTAACGCCCCAACCACCTTGGGCTCTTCAAGCATGTTCCTGAGTTCCGGCACACAGGGCAGCAAATTGTTATGGCCACGGGGTCCCGTTTCATCAAGCGGCTCCAGTTCCTCCCAATTGTGCTCGTGATACTCACGCGGCAGGTCTGACTGCAACTTCACATAGCCTTCAACGATGAAACGTTGCATGGCCTCATCGTCGAGTAGATATTTGTTACTGTCGTTCACTTATTATCTCTCATGACATTACGTGTCTAAATGATACTGCGCTTATACAAGGTTTTGATAAATAGATGTGTGTAAATAGTATGCCGCCCCAAATGCGGTTGAGGAGAAAAATTTTCACGAATAGACTGCGGTTTTTATGTTACACCACAAATGACCTGGTGGCAGGTAACCAGCTAGCGATGTGTAATTTGAGACAAGCAATGAAATGATCACTCACCTACTGTTTGATCACGATGGCGTCCTCGTTGATACCGAACACTGGTACTTCGAGGCCACCCGTGAAGCACTCGCCAGACTGAACATCACCATGACCTTTGATGACTACAAAGAGCACCTGGTAGATGGCAATTCCAACTGGGTCGCTGCCAGGGTCCAGGGTGTAACGGATGCAGACATCAACACTGCTCAGGGCTGGCGGGATGAGCGCTACCATTACTACCTGCAGCGCGAGGATATCGACATACCCGGGGTCTCTGACGTGTTAGATGAACTGAGCCAGCAATTTCAGATGGCGGTGATCACGACCTCCAAGCGTCGAGATTTTGAGCTGATACACCGTCAGCGAACCTTACTCGAGAACATGGCCTTCGTGCTGTGCCGTGAGGATTACAATCTAGCAAAACCCCACGCAGAACCCTATGAAACAGGCCTTGGACGATTCGGCATCGGACCGGATAACGCCATTGTGATTGAAGATTCAAAGCGTGGCCTTGCAGCCGCCGAGGCGGCGGGCATTCGTACGATCAAAGTACACAATGAATTCGTGGCACATCAGCAGGCAGCGTCTGATTTCGCGATACAATCGCTGAAGGAACTACCAGAACTGCTGGGGCACATTAATCAAGACGACACATAAGGTCGAGTGAAGTTGGAGAAAAATAAATGAGTCCCAAGCCGATGCACAAACCCACAAAGATGCCAACAGCTGACGCTGACGCGGTCGGCATGTCGAGTGAGGGCCTGGGTGGTGTCGACC
>PALY01000164.1 GCA_002707085.1 Deltaproteobacteria bacterium | reverse complement strand
TCCCGGCACAAAAAAGACAAAAACCCAGTCGTAGTCCCGGCACGATCTTAAAAGAAGCGGACGAAGACAACTCTCACGCGTGAGCTCCGCGAATATAATACGAAACGAGGAAAATAAAAAACAGCGACCATGATCGAGCTCACGAACGAAGGCACCGAGAACGACGGGGCGACGATGAAGCAGACGGACGCCGTCGCCGACGTCAACGGTGACGGTGAGACGACGATTATGACGGAGATGAATCCACCCCCGACAGCACAGATGAGCTTTCGGGAAAAGCAAAACGAACTCCGGCGCGATCGCGGAAGGTTTTACACCGTTCGCGTCGAGAACCTTTCTTTCGATGCAACCGCCGGCGATGTTCAAAACATGTTCGAACACACGCTCGGAGAAACGGTTGAAGACGTATATTTGCCGAAAGATTACAGAGGTGGGAAATTAAATAGAGGCTTCGGTTTCGTTCGCTTTCTGGAACCGCGATCGAGTCGAAGGGCAGTCGCAGAAATGAATGGAATTGAGCACCTCGGAAGGGTGCTGGATGTCACTTTTGAACGACAACAACGTCCGGAGCCGTATTTCAGAGGACGTCAAGAACCGTATTCCAGAGGAATTGAAAATCGTTTGTCTCGCGGATACGATAATAATAACGGATTCCAACACCGCGCGGGACGAAGAAGCCATCGTGGAGGCGCCTCATCGTATTACGATGACGCTGACGGTTACGACGACGGTTATCACAATGGTCGATCGAGCGAGATGAAATCAAAGAAGGGGGCGATAAATTCTCTCGGTTTACCGGATGTGACGAGTAACGTGCGCTGTCATGTCAGCAATCTTGCGTGGGAAACGACGGAAGATTCGCTCACGGAGCTTTGTAAAACCATGGGTCACAATATTGTGCGTTGCAAAGTGGCGCGAATGCCGAATGGTAAGTCAAAGGGATGGGCGCTTATGGATTTTGAATCCACTGAGCAAATGGAAGCAGGAGTCAAAGCGTTGCACAATACTGACCTCGAAGGCAGATACATCGTCGTTCGAACCGAACGAAAAGCCGTCGCCGCAGAAGAACCAAACGAACAAGAGGGTGCGACAAATTCCTCTGGTTTGCAAGTCGTCGTGCGAAATTTACCGTGGACGACTACAGAAAGCGACTTATCAGATTCATTTGCGGAAGTTGGAACTGTCACTGCGGCGACAGTGAGTCGCTTTTCGGACTCAGGCAGAAGTAAAGGATGGGCGACTGTTCGTTTCGAAACGGAAGAAGCGGCTCAAGCGGCGATTGATAGATTCAATGGTACTGACTTTGGTGGCAGAGAAGTTGAAGTACGAATCGATCGCTTCGAATGAAGCACCTCACGTGTTATTTTTTAGTGCGTGCGTGTTTGTTTGTTTGTGTGTGTGTGTGTAAACACAACGTTATCATACGTTTTATGTTCATAGAAACAATGGGATACAATTAATCTTGCATTTACTTTAATATTATCTCGCCATCGGCGCCTCCCCGCGACTCAAGTGGTTAAAATCCTCCGCTTTCAATCCAAGCTGCGCTAGCAAACTCGTCCATCTCGGCGGTTCTTCGTCAAACACGTACGTCATCGGAAAGACCAAGACCCCACTGCCACCCATTCTGCGTAAACTCTTCACCGTTTCGTATATTCTCGTTTTCGGGACGCCGATAGAAACTGCATAAAACTGACCTTCTTTGGCAGTTCCATCATTTTGCGGCGTGTAAATCGGCGACACTGTTGGCCCTTGTAACCCTCTCAATAAACTACCCCCGCTGCAAATCTTCTCCGCCACATTCTCGGCGCTCGAGCCTCGGACATTCGCCGTGACCATGAACACTCCATTCGCTCTTAAATGCGCCTCCAATCTTTCCAACATTTCGTGAACAATCTCTAAAACCCCCGGGCGTTTCAGTAATGCCTCTCTCGAGGCCACTAAGCACCCTTGCGAATCCAACACTCTCCCCCCTTCAATTTCTTTCAAGTTATTTTCTCTCAACGTCGTCCCGCTCGAAACCAAATCTAGGATGCAATCTGCCGCACCCATCGCCGGTGCCGCCTCCAAAGCCCCATCCGCGGTTGTAATCACCACATTCTCCATGCCTTGATCCTTAAAAAATTTCGTCGCGAGGTTCACGTACGCCGTAACTACTCTCAAGGGCCTCTCCTTTGAAAATCTCGGGTCCGATTTCAACTGGCTCAACGAGTTCACGTTATCCCACGCCTGCGGCACCGCCACGGCTAAATGGCACCCGCCAAACCCAAGAGCGTCGTGTACAATCACCAAATCTTCGTCTTCGTTGCCAATTTCTCTCAACATATCATACCCAACAATCCCAATATCCACGTCCCCAGTCATCAACTTTCTCACGACGTCCGTCGCTCTTTGGAACCACACTTCCATGCCAGGAACGTTCGGAATCTCCGCCGCGTACTGTCTCGGGTTCAGTTTACGCACGGAAAGTTGACACGATTTGAGTAAATCTTGCGTATCTTCTGCCATGCGGCCTTTGGAAGGGATGCCCATGCGGATGGCTTCACGCGCTTCGATTGGTTGTTTTTTCACTGCTTATTTTTTGTTTTGAGAAAGAGAAGTGGATAGAGATATGAGAGAAGAAATTCAGTCAGACACGAAAGCGCTCGAACCAGTGCTCTCGCATCGCGCGCAGACGCGCTGATACAGAAAGCGCGCGAAAGAGAGTAAGCGATGCGCGAGTAATAAGAAAGGTGAGAAACGATCACGCACGCGGCTGCGCGTTCCCCCCTTGCTGCGGGATGGACGCCATCGGGCCGATTCTCTTGATTGGATTGGATCTTCGCGGAGCAGATTTAGGCACATTCCCGGTCACTTTCTGGTACCCGTGCGACCTCGAGGAGGTCGAATGAGCGTGCGGAGCGCTCGCAAACATGATGGTGCTCTCTCTCTGAGTGTGTGCGTCGCGGCCAACGGGTTTCTACTACTTGTTGGATGGGGAATATACCAATACGAATAATGAAGAATATATAAGGAGGAGTCAAAACTTCTTTTGGCTAAGACTTCAACGTGGCGCGATTTAGATAGGTTTAAGGTTTGCTCATTGCTTAATAATCAATGTCTTAGTATTACACGTGAGTGCGGTGTTTTCATTCGTCCGCAATTGGAACGGCACCGAAGGAAACTAAACAGCGCTTAACCTCCTCGTGGTTCCTGTGGTGCGCGATGTCCATGGCGTCGCATTCGAGCATGACGGAAAGTTGCGCGACGTCGGCGCCTTTTCGGCACAAAGTTTCGCAACATTTCAAGGCGGCAAACTCTGAACAGAGCATTAACGCGGTGTATCCGGTTTTCGTCGACTCTTTGTTTGCTTGGACGTTTAAATCAGTTAAAAGGATGTCCACGCTAATGAAATCGTCGTTTTCAACGACGACGTCGAGGGATGTTTTGCCAAAGGCGTTTTCGTAAGACGCATCAGCGCCGTAGCGGAGAAGCACTTTGGCCTTCTTTCGCAATTCATTGATGGATTCATCGTCGCTTTGATCAGGTTGAGTTTCCACGAATAAAGTGGTCAATGCAGTCTGTCCATTGAAAGCTTCACAGTTTGGGTCGAACGCGAAGGTTTTCTCGTTGCGCCTCAAGACATCCAGCACGCATTCAAAGGCGTTTTTAGTCATTTTGTTCGTGCCCATGGCGGCGGCGATAATCGGATGAACACCATAGGAGTTGTTGAGTAAGATCTTGCCCCGATCATCGATGGCAAACATATCGTCGGTCGATTTTTGGGCGGCATGTTCCAATAATACTTTCAAAGCGCCGACAGATCCGTTTCGACACGCGGCGAGAATCGCTGTGTCGCCTTTGGAGTTTTCGAGATTGACGGACGCGTTTAATTGTTCCAGAATGATTCTAATGGCATCTTCGCTGTTATTTTCAACGGCTGCAATTAACGGCGTAAAGCCAGAAATCGTTGATTCACGGTTGGCGTTGAATTTAGAAACCATGGCGAGTTCGCAAATGACATCTGGTCTGTTCAATCTTGCCAAGAGCGTGCACGCGGTTTCGCCTGATTCCACCGCCTCAAAATCTGCCGCGGCGCCTCTGTTCACGAGACATTCTAACGCATGTCTACGGCTGGCCGCACCTTTATCCCGCGTGGCAACATACATTAACGGCGACAATTGTAAATGTTCCGAAGTTTGAAAGGTATGTGTGTTAAAACCGCTTTCGCAGTTCGCAGCGTTCAAATTTGCTTTAAAGTCTTGGCACAAGAGGCGCAAAATGTCGTCGCGATCGATCAATGCAGCCATGGCACACGTGTTTGCACCTTCGTGCGCTTTCGAGCACACATTCACGTTCGCACCAACCTCCGCTAACGTCTTCACCGCGTCGATTTTACCGAGAAATGTCGCTTCAACGATTGGAATTGTCACACTGTCGCCGTCGAGATTGCACTCATGCTTCGCCAAAACTTTGATGGATTTATTCGCTCCCGATCGAACAGCGTGTAAAATGGCCTTCACGCGTTCGTTCGACCCGTCGTCGTCTTCGAGGATGAGTGAAACGCTCGCGTCTCGAACGGATTTCACGTCCAGCAAGCCTTCGACAGTTTCGGAATCGTCCTTCGTGATGGCATCGAAAAAATTGCGCAAAGCCGTGACATCTGAGACGTTGTTTTTCGTCGTTGCGGATGTCTTCTCTCTCTTTTGCCCGTTACCGCCGCCTTCGCGATAGTACTTGGATAACGCATCTCTTACGACGATATTCTTTCTCAATTGCGCCCAGGAAAACGCGTGGTACCCGTTCGAAGCGCCAGTGCCTTCGAACACTTTCGTCGGATCGCATTGGCCTTCGTCAACCAAGTAATCGATAATTGCGCTCACGTCTTTCTCGTCCATGCCTTCAAAATCGTTTGGACGATCAGCTATGAGCATCAACGGGGTCCATCCGGCTTCAGTTCTGGACATCGACCCATTTATTTTACCGTCCCTAATCAGAACCGTAATTGTTGCGAGCAACTTATCAGTCGGACACGCTGCGCACGCGTCGCAGAGCGGATCGACTTTGCCATTTTCATTCGGAGCGAACGAGGCGTTTGCGCCGGCATCAAGAATCAAAGCTCCCGCAACCTCGTTGTGGCCTAAAGCCGCAGCCAGGCAAAGCGCTGTGTTCCCAGATGCCACATCAGTTAAATTCAAATCGATGTTCATAAATTCGGTGTCTTTGAATTTCGAAACCGTCGAGACAGCTCGAGCGTAATTTCGTCTAGCACACATGCCAAACATAGTTTCACCTGCAGACGTAAACGGATACTTGTTCACGTCTACTTTCCCATCGCGCAAGATTTTCAAAATTTTATCTTCATCGTCGGTTTCGAACGCGACGGAAACAGCGGAATTACCGATGGAAGTTTCTAAAGTCGCGCTCGCATTGAGGTTATTAAGCAACACGTCTGTAACCTTTTGCCATTTTTCTGATTTTAAAGCTATCGTCAACGCCGTCTCGTGCGCAGAAGTTTCGTTATCGACTGAGGCGCCACATTTTTTTACCAAATGTATCAACGCAGTCGCGTTGTCCATGGCGGCACAATACGTCAGCGCCGTGTGCTTGTTGATTCGAGACTCGGCATCGATTTTTGCACCAGCCGTAATGAGGTGCGACATGGCGTCGTTTCTGTTCAGATACGCGGCAAGTTGTAAAGGCGTCGAGCCTTCTTGATCAGAAGATTCAACGTTGAGAATGTTTTGGCCGAGAGATGCGAGCGCGATGAAAATCTTCGCGTTGGATTTTGATCGAACCGCCGAGTGTACCGCGGTGTCTCCAATTTTCTCAACTTGACAAGTCTTCTCTTCTTCCAGCGTTACGTCTAAGCTGGCGTCCGCACCCAACTGTAAAAGCTTTTCAACCGCCGGTGCGGCCATGTCGCCACATCCACAGGCTCTGATCAACGCAGTGCGACCGGTACGCTCGTCGTTCACGTCGACGTTGGCGTATTTAACTAGGCATTCGACGCCGAGCGCATCACCGCGTTTAGCAGCAATCATTAATGGTGTTTCGAGAGTCACTTTATCGATGGCGTTCGGATCTACAGTTGAAGTCGCGAGAAGCATGTTTACGATTTTTCTCATTTCGTTGGCTTTCTCTGTTGGAGAGTTCGAAGAGCACAGCGCTTCCAAAGGTGACAGACGAGTGACGGAGCTTTTCTGACTCGCATCTGCGCCTAAACTGAGTAACATTTCGACCATGGGAACGTCAACGTTTCTAATCGCCACGAGCAACGCCGTTTCGCCACTGACTTCCGTTTCTGTGTTCGGGTCAGCCTTGGTTTTTATCAAGATGTAGTTCGCGGCGTCGACATCACCAATACGAACGGCTCGTATCAAAGGCGTATCGTGACTGACCTTATCGCCAGCGTGTGCGTCAGCGCCGAGCTCGACAAGTAAAGCACCGGCAGCATCTGCGGAGGCTTCAATCGACGCTGAAAACGCGGAGATACCAAACATATTCTCTCGATTGACGCTAGCACCAACATCGACAAGTTTGCGGATGATATCGTCGTTATTATTCATTGCGGCAACAATGAGTGCTGTTTTACCGGTTTCGGTTTCGAAGTCGACGTCCGCTCGAGCGTCATTCACGAGGATTTCGATTATTTGCAGAGCATTCCCGATGTCACCACCGACGACGTTTGTGATAGACGTCTTATCGATTCTATCACACGCCGCAATCAACGCCGTTCTATGTGAAGTTTTTGTCGAAGAATAGTTTACGTCAATGCCGGAAAGTTTAATCAAAGCTTTCGCGCCATCCACCAAACCGCGACGGCAGCAATACATCAACGCCGTCTCCTTCGTCATTGTTGAAACATAATTGACATTGCCGCTCGGTTCGTTTGCACTCGCGGTGTAGACGAGAATGTTTGGCGCACACCAATCGCAATTATTCGCAAAAGCAATATCCAGCGCCGTTTCGCCGCTCCCGCAAACACTCGTCGCAACACCACCCAAGGCGACCAAGACGTCGAACGCTCGCGACCGTTTCGTAATCGTCCCAGCCATCGCAAGCGCCGTCCGTTTTGTACTCTTTGGTTCGTATGAAATCGTTGCTCCACACGCGATGGCAACTTTTGCGACATCTTTTCCTTTCTGCGCGGCGCAAAATAATGGCGTCTCACCGTTACCGAGAGGATCTGAGTCCCAAAAGTCTGCGCCAGATGGTAGTACTTTCATTACTTCGATTGAACCCATCAAACAGGCTTGTAAAACCGGAACCTTATTTGACCTTGACGACTTCAACGGTTTAGCACCGAGACTTAACAAAATTTCGACACATTTCGGTTTATTCGCCGTGGCCGCGCCGGAGAGTGGCGTCACACCCAAGGAAGAATCAAACTCGACGTCTGCGCCGGCAACTTTCACGAGTGCTTCCAATGTTTTCGCGTCATCTCTCGCGATGGCGTACAAAATGGCCGTTCGCCCATCTTGAGTTTCTCTGTCGACGAGCGCCCCATTGGAAACTAACGCGGAAAACACGGATACTTTACCCCGAAAGGCGCAATGCGTAAACACCGTGTGTTTTGATGAGACTGTTTCTCGATTGACATCCGCGAAGCACTTCTTTATCAATGTCTCCACAATCTCAACGTGGCCGTATTCTGCAGCCATCATTAATGGCGTCGTCGCGTCTCGGGCACTCTCTCTGTTCGAATTGGCACCATATTTTAAGCACAAAGAGAGGACAGCTTCTTTGTTACCAACTTTACACGCCTCGTGTAAGGCTGCAAATCCTCGACTCGTTTCAAAATCGACTATGGATGCGTCGAAGTCACACAAAGCCTCCAAACAGCGAATCCGAGACGGCTTCTTCGCGGCTTCGACGAGAGGCGTATACCCATCGGCGCTTTCGACATTGATAGGGACACCGGCAAGTAGCATGTGCTTCACTGCGTCGTTATCCTCATCGATGACCGCCCGAATAAGCGGCGTAGTCTTGTCACTCAAGCCCCGTGATGGATCAACGTTGTGAGAGGATATCAAATGCTGAATGACATCCTTGTGACCTAAACGACCGGCTAAAACAATAGCTGTATCACCTTTGGTCTTTCCGTTTTTAAACTCATAATTTGCATTAGCATTTCCGATAGACATCAACGCGGAGACATGCTCAGCACGCGACGCTGAAACCGCAGCCATGAGCGCCGTTTCGCCCGCCATTGTCTCGTAATTGATGTCAGCTCCAGCCGCTAAAAGCTGCTCGATTTGAAACATGGAACCTCTCTTGGCGGCTAATATCAATGGTGTCAACACTTCTGCTGTGCTTTTGCGAGTCTCGTAGTTCACATCGACACCTTCAGCAATCAACAAATCCACTGCGTCGTCGCAGCCGTACTGAAGCGCATCCAACAACAGCGTCGATCCTTTGGATGTCTCGATGTTTATGTCAGCCCCATGATCTAAAAGAAGCGCGAGAACTCGAGGATTATTCGAGAAACAGCGCGCGGCAAACATCGGTAGCGTTACACCATTCTTATTTTCGTGATTCACGTTCACCTTATCGATGGCATTGGTGAGAAGAAATTTCAAGACGTTCTCGCCGTTGACATTATCTTGATATGATTCCTCTGTGGCCTTTTGGATCCTCCTACCAAGCTTTTCAATCACCGAAGACATAGCTGTGACGCCTGTTCGTGTTTCCTGATTCGCTTTTGCACCGTTTCGTAAGCACAAGGCGACGCGATCGGCAATACCAGATAAACTGGCAGCGATGAGAGCTGTGCGACCATCTCGTGTTTCGTGCGCGATGTTTTCGCCAAGGCGTAGAAGCATCGGAACCGCTTCCGTGCAGCAAGGTGAATTAAATGCATGTATTAAAGGCGTGGCACCGGTAATGATGGATTCTTCATCTCTCACAGAACCGAGCGAATGGTAAACGAGTTCTAACATTTCGCTGTTGTCGGGCGCGAATGACGCCGTAAGCGCGTTTTCACCTAAGCGGGTCTCAAAACGAGGGTTCGCTCCTCTCTTCAGCAACGCGAAGTAAACGCCTTTGTTACGTTTTTCACACGCTAACATCAACGGTGATACACCTGCGGAATTTTCATAATTTATACTGGCGCCCAACTTAGAGAGGTGGTAAATTGCCGCGACGTTGTCCGTCAATGCCGCGCACATCAATGGAGTGTAATTGCCATATCTGGAAGAGAAGTCGCTCGAAAGCTCTCCATCCACCTTGGCACCAACAGCAACAAGCGCTTCAATACAGGCGTTTCTACGGTGCATCAAAGAGGCGAAATGTAGCGCTTTGACGAATTCCGGTGCATTTCGCGTCGTTTCGTAATCTACACAATCGAGAGAAGTATTTCCGTCGCCGTGTTTACTTTGCTTCGAGGAAAGCGATGCAAGTAACCGAATCATTTCGGGACGATCCGCGGAGACCGCGGCAATCAACGCCGTCTTGCCTGAATTGGATTCGTACTCGATTCGCGCCTTGCCTTCTAAGCACAAACTCGAAACGACTTTCTCGTGACCATTTTCAATTGCAAGTGTCAACGCCGTGTCCCCTTTCTTAGTCTCATGTAAAACCTCGTTCACCTCTTCAAGCTTCTCGATCAGGGCGTTCACACAATCTAGACGACCATGAGTAGCCGCCAGAGTCAAAGCAGTATCACCATTAACGTTCATCAGCTTCGTTTTTGCAGAATGTGGCTGACGTAATAAGAGCCCTAAGCATTCGAGCTCACCGGCTTTTGCCGCGTGCATCAAAGCCGTATCGTGCGTGATTGGATTTATCGCATTCACGTCAGCGCCTAACGAAAGTAATAATTTTGTTGCATCTCTCTTACCAAAACTTGCAGCAACATCCAACGGACGGTCACCGGTCATTTTTGACGGCACGTCAATGTCAACTTTAAAATCTTTGTGTAAGCACAAGATTGACGATCTCGAATCGCACTTCGCTGCGACTGACATGGCGTGATGTCCGAGACGATTTTCTTTCAACGGATCTGCACCGAGCTTTAATAACCTCGCGCATGATTCATACAAATCATTTTCTAGGCATGACATTAACGGTGTTAATGTGAATTTGTTTTCATAATCGACGTCCGCACCTAATGCTTTGACGAGGATGTCTAGGTTTTCGAAATTCTTCTCGAGACTTGCAAAGAGCACGGCAGTGTCGCCTTCTATCGTTTCAAAATTAAGCTTTGCGCCCAGAAATACTAGTCTGCGCAGAGTCAACTCTCTTATTTTGTGTTTCTTACTTCCAGATGCGCTCATGAGCGCAGTTTGCGGTATTTTTGACATATCTGGCGACATCGCAAAGTTTGCCTCGAGGTCGATTTGAGCGTTTTCTTGGACAAGTAACTCGCAAGTTGCGGCACACAAGTCATCGTCTTCGATCTCGATTGCGGCAGAAATCAATGGTGTGCGCCCATATTTCGCGTCTTCGTTATTTACGGATGCACCCAAGGTAATCAATCGTTTAATAGCATCGTGTGATGCGGACGCCGCAGCAACCGTGAGTGCCGTGAACCCTCGAGCCTTCGTCTCGTAATTAGGATCGGCGCCGTGAGCGACGAGTGATTTGCAGCACTCCGGCAAATTCAACTCCGCCGCTGTGAGAAGAGCCGTGAACCCAGTGGAGGGAGTTTCGAAGTTTGGATCAGCGCCACACTCAATCAATTCGACAATACACTCAAATGCGCCCACTTTCACGCAAGCCTGAAGCGGCGTTTGCTTCGATACATTCGCATCTTCGAGATCTGGGTCAGCCCCGATATCAATCAAGGTTCTGACAACATCAGGATCGTTAATAGAGCAGGCTACGATGAGTGCGGAAAGACCTTCTGATTTAGTCATAAAATCCACATCTGCACCCGAGCATTCGACGAGTCGCCTACACATCTCCGAGTTGCCGCTTTTGGCGGCGCATATTAAAGCCGTTTCTTTAAACATCTTAGACTCAAAGTTTACGTCAGCCTCATATGCCTTGGCAAGAACATCGACGCACTCAAATCTTCCCGTCGATGCGGCTAAGTGTAAGGGCACAATGCCGGTGGACGTTTCTCTGTTCACGTCGCACTTTTTCTTTGCGCTCACCAAGATTTCCAAAATGGTTGTGCGTCCGAAACGAACGGCTAGTGTCAAAGCAGTTTCTCCCGTGCGGAACTCAAAATTTACATTCACGTTAGCATCGACTAGAGTTTGAACTACGGATACGTTATCGTTTTGAATTGCAATAGCGAGCGCATTCAAACCAGTCTTTGAATCGATGTGATCGATATCTGCGCCTCGTTGAATCAATAAGGAAACGAACTCATTTCTCCCAACTTCCGCGGCGCTAAATAAAGGTGTCGATTCAGTACCATTGCATCGAAGGTCAGCTGTACAGCCATTTGATAAAAGAGACTCAAGAACATCGACTGTGGTATCGTGTGAGCTACAGCAAGCGAAAAGCGCGGTGTATCCGCGATGGTTGAAGCGGTCGAAAACAGCGCCTTCACGTCGAAGAAGCTTGATACAGTCGACGTTATTGTTTAAAGTAGCCGCAATCAACGCAGTCTCACCGTTTCGAACGGACTCATAATCGACGACACACACTCTTCGAGCATCTATTCTTTCGCTAGATAAATCTTCGTCGTCAGAAGGTACCAGGAGTTCTTCAGCAATCGCAACATTCCCGAGACGAGAGGCGACGATCAAAGCTGTGTCTCCGGCGGAAGTTTCATAGTTCACATCTTCACCGCATTTTCTCAAAAGTTTGATTGCTTCGATATTTTCATTCATTGCTGCTTTAACTAACGCGGTATATCGCGCAGATGTTTCGTAATTCTCTTTCAGAGACGTCGCCAAGAACGCAATCGCTTCCAGTTGATTATTATCGACTGCCTCTACTAGCGCAGTTCTACCAATCGTAGGCTCAACGGATGAATTCGCACCGTTATCAAGAAGGAACTTGAGCGATTTTATGGCGCCAACTTTTGCCGCAGCTGTCAGCGCGCAGTGGCGATTGCTGGAACCAAAACCAGAGACGTAATCAATCGCGCAGTTCACTTCCAACAACACAGAGATAGCCTCGGGATTGTCGTATTCCGCGGCGTGGATAAGTGCAGTTTTTCCGTTCGATTCTCCAACATAGTTTACATTTGCGCCAACTTGACTTAAAGCGTGCACGGAGGAAAACGCGCCAGATACAGCCGCTGCACTTAGTGCTGTCATTCCTAACTTGAACGATTCCAAGTCTACGTTCGCGCCGCGTTCGACGAGTGACCTAATAGCAGCTGGACGACCGTTTTTCGCAGCCACAATGAGCGCAGTTTCGCCTGACAGTTCACACTCGTAATTGAGCGCTGCTCCACGATCGCAAAGTAAGTGAATAGCATCCACTCGTCCCTTTTCACTCGCCGCGCACAGCGGTGTCACGCCAGCGGAAGATTCCTTGTTGACGATTGCACCGAGGTCCAAAAGACAAGCCATCGCGCGTAAATCACCCGATGCTGATGCAATGCACAAAGGCGTGAGTTTTTGCGAGTTTTCAACTTCAATTTCGTGGCCAGCGCGCGCGAGGAGTTTTAGAATCTCAATTTCACCCTTTTCCAACGCCACGGAAAGCGCGTTTCTAGCAATTGTCGCTTCGGCGTAAAGCTTCGCCCCTTTATCGATTAAAAATCTTGCGGCATCGACCGATCCAAATTCAGTCGCGCGCATGAGCGCGGTAAACTCATGCTTTTTAGACACTTTGTCAACCATTGCGCCTTTGTTGACCAGTCTTTCGCATTTTTTCACGTCATTTTCTTTTGCCGCCATCATTAAAAATGTCTCGCCTTTGGCGTTCTCAAAGTTGATGTTCGCGCCTCGCTCGAGCAAAATTGTACACGTTTCCTCGCGCTCAGCGTGAATACCAAGCAACAACGCGGTTTCACCAAACCTATTTTCATAATCTACTGTTGCTCCAGACTCTAAAGCAGTTTTGACGGCATCGACGTTTCCTTCTCGCGAAGCGACGTTTAAGGGCGTGCGCCCGTCCCTGGTCTCAAAGTTCATCGTCGCGCCAAGCTGATTGAGCTTGCGTAGGAGATCGGAATCGTTCACCGTAGCCGCGACGATTTGAACGGCATCATCGGTAGATGTCTCCGCATCCAACCTTGCCCCGAAAGATTTAAGCACTTCAATGGATTCAATTTGTTTCGCAAGGGATGCAACAATTAGAGCCGAGCCAAGCGGTGTTTCCTTATTCACTGCCGCGCCGCGAGCGATGAGCGTTTTCAAAGCAGAAATATTTCCTAATCGAGCTGCCTCTTGAAGAAGAGATAAACCTGCCGCATCAATCTCTTCAATATCTGCTCCGCAGTTTAAGCATGCCGAAATGGAAACGTTATCGTCCGCTTTGACGGCTGCTCTTAAAGGCGATTCAAACGCAGTAGGTATCATGTTAATTTCACATTTCTTCGAAATGAGATAATTTACGAGGGAATGTCGTTTTCGGCGAATAGCCGCGACGAGAGGCACGATACCGTTCGCCCCGAAACCATCCACTTTCGCGCCGGACTCCACTAAACCTTGAACAATCTCTTCGTGCCCACTAAAGCACGCAGAAACAAGCGCGGTTTGCTTTTGAATCGGGCACTCAACTTCACTATCGACTGTGTTAGGGAACGCGAGCATTGTACGACACGGCTCCGCCGCCAACTCGTCGCCAGACGCGATTCGACAAAGAATCGTCGCGTGCAAGCTTTTCTTCGCCATAGTTTGCGTGGCCAGTAACGCAGAAATTGCAGTTAAGTTTCCATTTCTTGCAGCGAGGTAAATGGCTATGTCACCATCGAGCGTTTCGCGTTCGTAATCGCACCCGAGATCGAGCAACTTCTTCACTACGTTATTCGGATCATCCACCATGGCCGCTAAAGTTAA
Source organism: Deltaproteobacteria bacterium (assembly GCA_002707085.1). Taxonomy (GTDB): domain Bacteria; phylum Myxococcota_A; class UBA796; order UBA796; family UBA796; genus UBA796. The sequence goes on along the minus strand of PALY01000164.1, from coordinate 4,090 downwards.
AGCAGATTGCGAGGCGTCACATTCCATTCCCTGTGATGTTCTTCTTCCATTTTTTCGAGGTACTACTTTATCTTTTTCTGTCTTTGGATGTTCGCACAAACCTTCGCACGCGGTGAGATTCCCGAATTCTACTGCCCTCATGAGCGGCGTGAACCCGAGAACATCGATCGTATTCGGGTCGGCGCCTAAACTGATAAGAGTATCAATTGTCGTTTTATCTTTGCAATATTTTGCTGCTTCGTGAATGGCGCTAAATGCGTGTGGTAACGGTGTTTCTAGATCTATCTTAGCGCCTGCCGAGAGGAGAACGCCAAAAGTCGTTTTCGGGTCTACGCGAAGGGTTTTATCGCCAGTACGCCAGACGCACGGAAATGGTCCAGCTCTTGCCTCGTCCGCATATCGAGCCGCTAAGGTTAACGCCGTTCGACCATTTCGATCCACCAGATTCGGATTGGCATTGAAAGGTGTCGTGCATATCGCTTTGATACCTTCGCCTTTACCGGCTAAAGCGAGAATGGACAGAACTGTCAAACCGTCGCGATTTTGTGAGTCGATGTTCAATTTTCCCCGTGTTTTCGACTTTTGTTTCAACAAAAAGTTTGCGATGTCGTACTTGCCACTCATAAAAGCCACGGATAACGGCGTGCGACCATCGCTGGTCTCAAAATACGGGTCTTCGCCGAGAGTCACGAGTAATTTTACCATTCTTTCGTCCTCTGCATTCTCAACGGCGGTGATGAGTGCTGTTGTGTTGTTCACTTCCACGTCTCGCTCCGGTACGGAAAGTTCCAGCGATTCGACGACATCGTAACTTTTGCTCAACACAGCAGCGATCAAAGCTGAGTTTCGCTCAACATTTGGCACTCCTGCGCGCTCACTCGTCGATGGTGGTTCCTTGTTTTTGCTCGTTTTTTCTTCTGCACTTGATCGAGTTTCTTCGCTCATAGACATCAGCGTCGCTTGATTTACATCGCCGCCATAGCCCGCGAGCGAAACGATAATTTGCGTTCGGCCTAAACTCGCCGCGTGCATGACAGCAGTGACCCCATCTTGGTTAGTGTAGTTGATATCACACCCTTTCTCAAATAATCTGGATACAATTGATCGCGCGTTTTTACCTTCAATCGCAGCAAGAAGTGGCGTCAGCGTGACGCTCGCCTCGCCCGACGGCACTAGAGATTCTCGGTTCACGTCGCACAAGTTTGTATCGAGCAGAACTCGCGCGCAATCCTGGTGGCCTAGCAGACAAGCTCGAATTAATGCCGTGTGCCCGAGTTTATTTTCTTGGTCGACGATGTCTTTTGCAATTTTTTGTAACGTGGCATCGTTCTCGTTGCCCTCCTCGAGCAGACGAGAGAAGAAATACTCCAACATCGTAACCGCATCCCCGTCCACGGCGGCTAATAACGCCGTTTCCGAGCTCGTAGCCGTTTCTTGCGTGAACAAAGTCGCGTCAACGTCTAGTAAAATTTCTACAACGTCCACAAAATTCGATTTGGCCGCTATGGTCAACGCGGTTTCACCACTTGTTGATTCTGTGGATAAAAATTTGCTCAGATCGGATTCGTTATCTACGATTTCGATTATTCTCCGCAATGCATCGCAATTTTGCACTCTCGCAGCTTTCATCGCAGCCGTTTCGTTTTTCGCGTCTACCTGTAAGGCACTTGCGCCTGCTTCTAATAGAATATCTACGCATTCGATGTTTTTGTTCTCAATAGCAATCATCAAAGGTGTGTATGCAGAACTTATCGTCGTCAAGCCATCCGCGGCTCCATGCGATAGCAAGGCCAGCGTGGCGTTAACTTTGTTCTCTCGAGCGGCAAAATATAACGCCGTTTCGCCGAGTTCGTTTTGATGGTCCAACACCGCATCGCATTGGCCAAGCAAACAAGTAATCGTATCTTCGTCGTCGCTCAACGCCGCGCAGTGCAACGGCGTTTCATGAATGACGTTTTATAAAAACACATTCGCGCCTTTTTTGTACAACTCAGTGCAAACACGCCAAAACGCATTTTTCGCGGCCACTCCGAGTGCGAAATCGTTCGTTTTCTTGGCAATTTTATTCACGTCGGCGCCTAACTTGCATAGTTTCCAAATGGCATCCATTGAACCTCCTTTCGCGGCGGAAACTAACGGTAACTCACCCGTCCCTTCGCTATCGTCGTTTACGTCCATTTCGAAAACTTCAACGCACGCTTTAATACCTTTGACGTTGTTTTCTCTCGAACAGACAGTTAAACAATTATCGCCAAATCTATTGCGTTTCTTCGGGTCTGCTTTTAACTCCGTCACTAAAAATTTTAACGCTTTCGTCGTGTGTTCGCTCAAACTAGCGTTTAAAATCGGCATCACGCCCGTACTCGTTTCAAAATCTACCGACCCGCCTTTGGCTTTCAAAAAGCGCATGGCGTCTGCGGCGCCGTGCAAGGCAGCTTCAGACATGGCCGTTTCACCCAAAGAATTTTCCCTATCTACTCTTGCGCCTCGTTCGCAAAGCCATGCACATGCTTCCGCGTTGTTAAACATCGCCGCATCGTGTAACGGCGTCCTCCCGGTGGGCGTTTCCAACGTTAATCGTCCTCCGAGTTTCCTACATAACTTCATGGCGTCCACGTCGCCTCGCGCGGCACATTCACAAAAGATGGTCCTCCCTAACGGACCGCAAACGTTCACGTCAACCTTCCCTTGCTCTACTAGAACTTTCGCCGTCTTTTCATCTTTCGCTAGGATGGCAACTAATAACGGTGACACGCCTGTTGTCATCCCCCACGAGTTTGCATCCGCACCGAGCGCGACCAACGCCTCCACCGCTTCCGTCGCTCCGCTTTGACTGGCTACTAAAATTGGAAACAATTCCTTATCGTTTTCAAAATCTAAATTGGCCCCGCAGTGATGCAACGCGTGTATAGACGCCACCGCGTTATTCGCGCACGCGTGTAACATCGCGTTGGAGTAAAAAGGTTCTCCTTCTTCTTCCTCCTCCTCATCGTCGTCGTCGTCGTCGACGTCTCTCACAATCGAACTCTTCTTCACTTCTAAATTCACGTTCGCCCCAAATTTCTCTTTCAGCAGCACCACGATTTCCGGCTTATCGTTTTCGCACGCCGCCATCATCGCCGTTCTGCCTCCAATTTTCGTGATTTGATTCGCGTCCGCGCCGTATTCTCCGACCAATTTTTTGACGCATTTCTCGTGGCCCAAACTGCTCGCGACGATCAGTGCCGTTTGGTCCAGCGCGATGGATTCGTACTCCACGAATCCCTTCGTCTTCCCTTCTTTCCTCGCGAATCGGCACAGCGCGTCCACCGCTGCCACGTTATTCGCTTCCACCGCGACCATCAGCGGGGTCACCCCATTCTCCTCCACCGACGACAGCGTCTCCGGCGCGCTCTCGAGTATCGATGAAATCGCCCTCTCGATGGCGTAATCATCGTCGCCCCCCTCGTCGTCGTCGTCGGCGGCGGCGGCGGCTCGTGCGCACGCGGCAAACAGACGAACGCGCGGAGGAGTGGTGAAGAAGATGGAGGACATTTTGTCGTCGTTTACGTCGTCGTCCTTCTTCTCCTCGTCCTCCTCGTCCTTCTTCTTCAATGTTGTTTTAAGTAAGTAAAAGGTCGACGATGTGTTTCGTGGTCGGTTTTTTGTGGTCTCGTTTTTGTCTCTTTTTCAAGAAGATATACTTTTTGTGTTTAGGGTTTTATAATTTAGGGTTTGTCATTGATAGGTAATCTCTTTCTTTGTCGCCATCGCGCGACACCCCACCACCACGCGACGACGTCACGACAGAAGAAGAAGAAGAAGAAGAAGAAGACTTTCGACGACTGCTCGAAACACCACTTTTCGAGCGCATTATCACCACCACCAGGAGAAGAAGAAGAAGAAGAAGAAGAAGAAGAAGAAGACTTTTGCCGTGACATAAAAGAAGGATGCCCCGGTGGTTTTTTACGTCCGTCGCGACGAAAGGATGCTGCTTTTGCCCGACGAGAGCGTCTTCCGCAATAAAAGGGTCGCATCGAGAAGACGACGGACAATGCATCGCGACGACGACGACGACGACGACGACGACGACGCGCGCGACGAATTCTTC
>PALY01000163.1 GCA_002707085.1 Deltaproteobacteria bacterium | reverse complement strand
TCACAATAAAGGTCTTCTTCACCACCCACTCGAAAAGAGGTCTTTTTCTTCCCCGACTTATTACACATCTTTTCTCTCGTATCTTTAATAACGCGACGACGACGACGGCACTTTGCGCGTTCAAAAGAAGAAGACAACAACAACAACAACGGCTGCTCTCTCTCTTTCTTTTTTTGTGTTTCGGGAGACGGACGGACGGACTGCTTTTGTTTTTCTAAAGTCGCCGTTTTTTGAAGACACATCTTCGTCCTACAGAGCTCTGTAATCATCAATCGCATCTCGCCGTCGTCATGGGGAAAACGCCGGCGCAGGAGAACCGCTTGCGGGCGAAAAAAGCCGGCATGTCGCATCAGCAAGTCATGGACGACAAGAAGAAAGAGGAGCACAAGTTGAAAAAGCTCGCGTCGCAAAACCAGTCGTTCGGGCAGGTGAAAGGCGCGGCCATGAACACGAAACACGCGAAGGAGATGCAACGTCTGAAGGACTTGAACGACCCGACGACGAAGATTGGACGAGAACATTTGAGAGCGCAAAAGAAGGCGGCGAAAGAAGCGCAGGAGTTTCTGTTGAGAACGAAAGGCATCGACATCAAACAACCGGACGTTCCAGAAGGCGTGGACAAGAAGACGATTTTGTGCGAGTTTTTTAAGCATGGATGCTGCGCGAAAAGCGGGGATAAGTGCGCGTTTTCCCACGATTTGGCCATCAACGAAAAAGTCGCCAAACGGAGTTTGTTCGAAAACGTGGATTCCATCGACGAATGGGATCAGAAGAAGTTAGAGGCAGTGATTAATAAGAAACACGGCAACGAGGCGAATTCGAACAACGAGACGCAGATTATTTGTAAACACTTTCTAGAAGCGGTGGAGAAGAAATTATACGGATGGTTTTGGCAGTGCGCGGACGGAAAGGACTGCAAGTATAAACACAAGTTGCCGCCGGGGTACGTGTTCGCGGCGGATATTCGAGCTGCAGAATTAGAAGCGATGAAGAATAGAAAGACCGATCAGGATATTTTGAGAGAGAAGTTGAACGAGTTGAAAGTGAAAGGTGGCTCTGGAACGCCGGTGACTTTGGAGAGTTATTTGGCGTGGAAAGAGAAGAAAGTCGCCGCGAGGAAAGCAAAGGAGGAGGAGGAATTAAAAGAGAGACACAAGAAGAAAATATTCACTGGGAAGGAACTGGTTGAAGAGATTACGAACGATACGGACGATAAGACGGAAGGTGAAGACGAAATTGTGCGTTTGTTAGCGGAAAGAGCGAAAGCGAATCAAGAAAGCGAAGAGACGGCGAGGAGAGAGGCGGAGGAGAATTTGGCGAGAGCGAAAGAGCTGGGCGATTTGTACAACGAAGACATGCTTCCGGACGAGGACAGAGATATGGTGGACGATTTAGAGGAAGAGTTAATTGTTCCCGAAGGTTGGTCCGAAGATGCAATCGCGCCAAACGTGGTTGCCGGGACGAGAGAGGCGAAGGAAATTATGAGCGCTTTGGAGGTTCCCGAGCAAAAAGGCATGACGGAAAAGCAAAAGAAGATTCTCGAGGAGAAGAAGAAATTGGAAGAAGAAGGCATTGCAATCGCTCAAGATACGAAAAAACCGAAAGACAAGGACGATCTTTACAAACCACAGACGGAAATTCCGGACGAGTTCAAAGACATGGACGAGTTAGATCCGAAAGCGTTGGGTGAGGCCATTGCTAGGAAACGCGCGCAAGAGGAAGCCGAAGCGTCTGCGTTGATTCAACAAGTAGCCGAGGAGAAAGCGAGAAAAGAAGCTGCCAAAGCGGAAAAGAAAGCGGCGCGAGAGGCGGAGAGAGCGAGGAAGAAGAAATCGAAGAAAGGGGGTAAAGAAGAGGAAGAAAAGGAAGAAATTACGAGTTTGGAACAAGCAATTGGTAAGACAGAAATCAGCGGCATCTCCAAAGCTGGTTTGAAACGAACCGTCACCGGCGTACTCTCTTCGCAAATTGCCGCCAGAGATATCAAGATTACAAACTTTTCCATGACCATGAATGGTAGAGTGTTAATCGACGAGTGCGATATTGAATTGACCATTGGAAGACGATACGGTTTGATTGGTCAAAACGGATCGGGGAAGACGAACTTTCTCGAGTGTTTAGCCACGCGCGAGGTGCCGATCCCAGACCACGTGGACATTTATCACTTAAAAAACGAAGCGGAACCGTCGGATAGATCTGCAATTCAGTGTGTCATCGATGAACTCGTTGAAGAGATGGAACGCTTGAACAAGTTTGAGCAGCACCTGTTGGAGAACTTTGGCCCGGACGACGAGCGTTTGATGCCTTTGTACGATCGATTGGAAGAAATAGACCCGACCACGTTCGAGGCGAGAGCGAGCGAATTGTTGCATTCATTAGGTTTCTCCGCGGAAATGATTCATCGACCTACAAAAGATATGTCCGGTGGGTGGCGTATGCGCGTGTCGTTGGCGAAAGCGTTGTTCGCGACGCCGACGATTTTGTTGCTCGACGAACCGACGAACCATTTGGATTTAGAAGCCTGCGTGTGGTTGGAAAACCACTTAGCTTCGTACAAAAAATGTCTAGTCGTCGTTTCGCACTCGCAAGATTTCTTGAACGGTGTGTGTTCGCACATGATTTGGCTCACGTCAGGCAAATTGAAGTATTACACCGGGAACTACGATACGTATTGTCGCACGGTTGAGGAAGACAACATCGTCCAACAACGTAAACATGAAAAAGAACAATCTGATATTAACCACTTGAAAGAGTTTATTCGATCGTGCGGGACGTACGCGAACGCGCGTAAACAAGCGGAGTCGAAGCAAAAAATAATCGATAAAATGATCGCTGCCGGTTTAACACCGCCGGTTCACAAGGAGAGAACATTTACGTTCAACTTTCCGGATTGCGATAAGATACCGCCGCCGGTGTTACCGTTCGACCAAGTTTCGTTCGCGTACAACGGTAAAGAGGAAAACTACTTGTACGACAAGTTGGACTTAGGCGTCGATTGCGATAGTCGCGTGGCGTTAGTTGGACCGAATGGTGCGGGTAAATCCACTTTATTGAAACTCATGACGGGCGAGTTGACGCCAACCAAAGGTTCGGTTTCTCGACACTCCTCTTTGAGAATCGGGAAATACCATCAGCACTCGGTTGAAGTTTTGGACCGAAGCAAGACTGTTTTACAATTCTTCATGGATACATATCCAAACGTCCACGGTAAATTCAAACGAGACATCGACGAATGGCGCGCGTTCCTTGGCAAATACGGCATCTCCGGTAAACAACAAACGACTCTCATTGGTGAACTATCTGAAGGACAACAATCTCGCTTAGTCTTCGCGATGATTTGTATGGGTAAACCAAACTTGTTGTTGCTCGATGAGCCTACGAATCACTTGGATTTAGAAGCCATCGATGCTTTAGCCGAAGCGATAAAGGTGTACAACGGTGGCGTCGTTTTGGTTTCGCACGATTTCCGTTTAATCGACCAAGTCGCGAGAGATATTTGGGTGTGCGAGGACAAAACCGTTCGCCGATGGGACAAGGACATTCGCGAGTACAAGAAACACTTGTCTAAGAAAGCGGAAAGAGAGGCGAAGGAGAGAAAGTTGGCAAAGAAGTAAGAAATAAGAAGAAGAAGAAGATCATATAAACATTGACCATCTTAACGACATTTAGCGAGAACAACCAATACATTCACGAATACACATGCACTCTAAAAACTATCACTACTTCTAATACCATCGTTCGTCATCATAGATTCAACACCCACGATCTGAACGCCACGATGCACCAATCTATGCACCCCAACATTGCCGTAAACACGCACAAACCGACTAAAATCACCATCGCGTTTCTCGTCACGTCTTTCGCCGTCTCCTTGCTGAAGAGCACCGCATCGGGCCATTTCAAAAGCGGCGCCGCGTTTCGCGCGTTTTGAACTTGTTTTTGCACCCAGTGGATGCACGTCAACAGAACGCCGTTCTTGCCACCATTACTCTCCGAAGACGGTGGCATCGCCTCGAAACTCTCGCTCGACGACGCGCGCGTTCTTCTCCCGGGAAAACGCAAACGCGTTGTAAAGTGTCTCGTGACGGGAAACTTTTCTCCCCTTTGAGAAGACGACGAAGACGAAGACGACGAAAACGAAGACGAGCGACGATGCACCGACGAGGCGACCGAACACCGCTCGCCACGGAGCGCCGTCGGGGTTGTTTTCTTTGTGGGTGTCCACGATCGAAGGAGAAGACCCCCAAAACCGGTGCTCGTCATGTGTTCAAAAAGTCTAAGGAAAAGTGAGGAATAATGCGAGACCATCATCATCATCGTCGTCTTCGCGTCACTCTCTCTCGCTCCAAAAGCGACGGCGCGAGGGAGGACCAAAACCAAAAATCTTTCGTCGTCGTCGTCGCCATCATGTCGTCGCGCGCGTTCGCATCGTCGCGTCATCAAAGTCTTTGTGTACTCCGTCGTCCAATGCAACACCTTTCCAATGCGAAGAAGAAGAAGAAGAAGTCGACGGCAAAGCGTAAAGTCGTCGAGGCGTCGTCAAAGTCGTCGTCAAAGTTCTCGCCGTTCCAGACCAAGCTCGGGGCCATCGCGTACGACTCTGGATACAGGCAACTGTTTCGACTTCTCGGATACCCGGGGTGCGAGAAGGAAGCCGAGGAGTTGGTAACCATCTTGGCGCCAGAACGCGACGAAGATGGGAAACGAATACTGAGCAGCCTTTTGGACGTGTCGTGTGGTCCAGGTATCGTGACGAAAAGCATCGTCGAGTCGAAGAGATTCGCAAAAGTCGTCGCGCTGGACTATTTTGAGAGCATGTGTGAAAGAGCGCGAGAGACGTTAGAGAGAGACTGCGATAACTGTAATTACGAAGTTTTGCAAGGAGACGTGAGTGCTTTACAGTTTGCGGACGCGACGTTTGAGAAGGTGTCGAGTACGGCGGGTATGCATTGTTGGCCCTCTCCCGTCAAAGGTATGAAAGAGATTAAAAGGGTCGTAAAACCGTCCGACAAAAACGATAGAAACGACTGGAGCGTGTTATTTAGCACCGTCGTCTTGCCGAATAGAGGCGACAAGACGAAAGAGACATATTCTTGGGAGACGAACAAACCGTTTTTGGATCGCGAGGCGGTTTTAGACATCGTGAGAGAGAGTGGGTTCGACGAATACGAAGTCGTCAGGGAAGATAGGGCGTATATTTTAGTCAAAGCGCGGTATTTTAGGTAGTAGATTATTCGTTTACGATTTCATTCAACGCATCCGAAATCGTCTCGTATTCGAATCGATACCCTTCTCTCAAAAGCTCTTTCGGCAACACTTTCTGACCTTGTAACACCAGCGAACTCCCTTCTCCCAACAGAGCTTGTAACGCGAAGTCTGGTACCGGCATCCAATTCGGTCTCCCTAACTCTTTCCCTAACGAGTTGGTCAAATCTCGCATTTTCACCGGATGAGGCGCGGTGGCGTTAATCGCGCCTTTCAATTCCTCGTTCACTAAACTTTCCTTAATAATCCTCACCGCATCTTTCCTGTGTATCCATGAAAACCATTGACCACCATCACCAATTGGGCCTCCCATGAACAGTTGAAAAGTAGGCAGCATCTTTCCAAGTGCGCCTCCGTCTCTATCTAAAACGATCCCTAACCTCACAAACACGACTCTCGTCTCGCCGTTTGTCTTCTCCTCCGCCTTCTTCGCCGCTTTCTCCCACGCTCGACACACGCTCGATAAATAATCGCTCCCGGATCCGCTCGACTCATCAAACGTCTCATCATCGCTGGTTCCGTAATAGCCAATCGCACTCGCTGTCACCAGAACCTTCGGTCGTTTACTCTCTTCCTTCACGTTTGCGATTGCGCTCACAATCGCCTCCGTCGTCTGGACTCGACTGTTCATGATGTCTTTCTTCACGTTCTCGTCCCATCTCGTACTGATCGGTTCTCCGGCTAAATTCACCACGTGCGTCGATCCTTTTATTCCCAGAGGCCATTTCGTTGGTTCGATCAGGAGTAAAGTGCCTTTCGGTAACGTTTCTGGTTTGAGTTTCCTTTTCGCTCGTTTTATCGACCGAGTGAGCACTCGCACCTCGTGGCCGTCTCTGAGCAAACTCTCGACGAGTTTCGTCCCGACGAACCCGGTCGCACCGGTCACGCTGACGACCATTTTTTTACTCCTCCTCCTCGTGACCTCCTCCTCCCCGAGAGATGATGATGGTGCCTTCTCTTCGTCGACCACGTTTTTGGCGTCGTTCGTCGTCGCGCGAGGCGACGCGGCGGAACGCATCATCCGTCGACGCCGACGACGACGATGATGACGAAGTTGATGCCGTTCGGGGAAAAAAACATTCACTGGAGTAGATGTCGACGCGGACGTCGACGACATCCTTCTTCGATTGTAAAGACACGCACCATCACGCATTATCGGCGGCGAGAAGACCACGCGTAACGAAGAACCCGCCGAAAGCATCATGACGACGCCCGAATGATGATGCGCGCAGAAACACGAAAGAGTTGTTCGAGTTAATAAGTGCGCGCACAAATGCGATTGTGGAGATTTTGTGGATAAAGATATCGTTTGTTCTTTTTTTTGTTGTTGCGTGTGAATTTAATTGTCGTTTTTTGCCTCTCTTTTGTCGTGAGTGTTCACTTTACGCGCCTATCGCGCGCTCCACCCGACCGGCCCTCCGTCCGTCGATGATGACGCCGATGTCTTTAATAACCACGCGTCTCGAAGCGCTTCGTCTGGCGTCATTCGTTCTTCTGGGTCCCATTCGAAACACTTCCGTAAAAACTTGGCGAAGTGCGTGGAGCACCCTTTCCCTAAGGCTTTCTTGAGACCTTCGGCGGCGCGTTTCGCGCGAGCGGCTTTTTCGCGCGCGGTTTCGGACGTCATCTCGACGGAGACGAGGACGTCCTCGTTCGCGTCATCTGGAGTTTCTTCCTGGTTTCGAGCGACGGCATTTTGGCCCGCGTCGTTCGAACGTTCAGCGAGAAGGAGGCGGCTTTTGACGCCTTTTTTCGGCTTCATCGGGGTGGTTGGGACGACGCGAGAGAGAGAGACGCGTCCGTGGTCGTTTTTGTTGTGACTGTTCTTTGTAGAATGGGTATCGTTGCACGTGACAGATGCTTTTTTTATTTCTTCTTCGCATCTGAGTTTATACAGAAACTCGCTCGACGGTGCGCCCAATGTTTCTTTCGCCAGCTCCAGCTGTTCGGCTTCGTCCGTGCCGGGCCAAATTGGCGAACCTCGTTTGAGTTCGGCTAAAACGCACGCAAACGACCACATGTCAATGGATTGATCGTATTGACGGTCTCGAAGCATGACTTCTGGCGCTCGATAGAATCTAGATTGGACGTACGGGTAGATACGTGGCACATGAGCGAAGCACGAGGAACCGAAATCGATGAGTTTGACGCGAATGTTGTTCCCATTGTAAGAGTCATATTTTTGCGTCGAAGAAGAGGAAGCTGAAGCGCCGGCACGTGCGGTGACCGGGTAAGGTAGTTTTGACACTGGATTCGCCGTATTTCGCGATATTTCGTTCCTTTCGAGCAAAATGTTCTCCGGCTTGACATCGCAATGGATAATGCCGAGCGATTTGAGAAACGACAATGCTCGCACGAGTTGTTTGGCAACGGTTTTGCAAACGCATTCCGAGGCACCGACAAAGCGTTGATCGAGCATCCACTCGTACAAATTACAATGCAACAACTCAAATACGATGCATGCGTGGGTTCGAAAGTTAAAATGTTCGATTGCACGAACGACGCACTCGGCGTTTCGTTTCATTAGCGCTCTTTCTTCTTCTTCTTCTTCATCTTCTTCTCCATCTATTTCGTCTTCGGCGAAACCTATTCGAGCGGATTCGATCGCTTCGAGCACGGCGAGTTCCGTCTTTGCTTGAATGCGATACTCTTCTTTGTTTTTGATGATCTTAACCGCAACCGATCGTTTTTCTCCCGTATTTTTGTCGCGAGAACGTACGTCGTGGTCGACGCACTTCACCACGCGACCAAACGTACCGGATCCAAGCGTCTCCTTCACCTCGAAACGAAAGGCGAGATGGTCACCCGGGCGCGCCCGATAATCGCCTTTGGAATCCGTGCGACTCGTGGTATTTTTTTTCGACGGGGCTTTCTTTTTCGTTCTGGATCGCTGTTGCGCAAACTTGGCGATTGCACTTAGGCCATTCCTTGCTTTCGTTGTCGTTTTGTTCGGAGGCGGTGGTAAATAAAACACGCGAAAGTCGTCTGTTTCGTCGTTTACGCGCGCGTCTAAATCGCGCGCGTCTTCCTCTTCCAATCGTTCTTTGTGAAAGCGCAACGCGTGGCTGGCCGACATCGATTCTCGTATAACCCTAGCTTCTATAGTTTCTTTTTCTTCGATGATAACTGGAGCGTTTTTTGTATCTTTGTTAGTATCGTCGTTCGATGGTTTTCCGAGAAGTAATAAAGCGGTATCTTTGGCGGTAGTTTCTCGGCTGTTTGACTTTAAGGAAGAAAGGCTTTCCAAGCGATGATATTCGCCGCCGTCTCCCGTGGCGTACTTTTCTCTCTCATTTTTTGTCTCTCGCGCGGTCATTGCCGTCGTTATCGTCTTCTTCTTTGTCGCTGTCCTCGTCTTCCAGATCCCTTCGTCGCGTCCGTCCTCTTTTTTCCTCCGCGCGATCTCAGCCGCGATACCTTTCCCTCTCCCTCTCGCCGATTGCGGCGGCTTTCTCGGCGTCATCGCTGGGAACAGCGACCATTTCGTGTCGTCCTCGTTCGTTTTCTTCGTTTCTCTCTCCTTCTCCTTCGCGCACGCCTTCGTTTTCTTTGCCCTTCTCGTCGCAAAAGTCGACGTTCCGTTCTCCTTCTCTTCGTCTTCCTCCAAAACAGAAGTCGTCCTTCTCTTTTCATCCTCGTTTTGTTTTGGTCTTCTCTTTTCTCTCGCGTCTCCTCCAAAGTTTCCCGTCGTGCCTCCTCTCGCCGACGCCAGCGCCTCCGTTTTCCTCTCCAGTTCTTTCGTCGCTTCCCGCGCGCGTTTCATGGCGACCTCGATGTCTTCTCTCGTCGTCGTCGCTCCTCCTGTTTTTGGGACAACAGTCCTTTGACTCGTCCAATAACCAAACGAAGCGCTCTTCAAAGTCGTCGTCGTCTGTTGACTTACTACTACTAAAGGAGGCGCGCAGTAATAGTCGATCACCGCTTCGGTCGGAATCCGTCGTCGTCGAAGACGAAGCAGAGGGAGGAGAAGACCTTCTTCTCGCGCGTCGTCTCTTTTCGTCGTCGTCGTCGTCGTAAAGTTGATCGTTTTGTTCGTTCTTTTTTGTGCGTGTCTTCTTCGAAGCGCTTTAAAGTTCTGCGTCTTAGATATTATCGCGCGTATTTTTTTTTTCGATTTTTTTTTTTTCGATTTTTTTGAGACATTTTTGATTGAATTGAATTGACCCCGAGTGAAAATTGAAAATTGAATTGAATTGAATTGACCCCGAGTGAAAATTATTGAATTGGAAAAAAAGGTCCCTATAATGAGTGTGTTTGCTGTAAAGTCGTTTTGGAATCGAAGAAGAAGAATGGAGCGTTTGGAAGACGACGAGGAGGAGGAGGAGGAGGAGGTACCGGAGAAGAAGAAGAAAGAAGAAGAAGAAGAAACGACGACGAACGAAATTCTTCCAACAACAATAAAAGGTGTGGAGGATGACGTGCTGAACGAAATCACGGCGCAGAACGCGGATTTAGTCAACCGGACGGCGCTGGTGACGGGATGCACGTCCGGGATTGGAAAACAAGTCGCGTTAGATTTAGCGCTCGCGGGTGCGAGAGTCGTGTTTGGATGCCGAAACGTGGAGAAAGGGATGAAGGCGAAGAGGGAAATGATGGAGAAGTTTCCGCACTTAGATTTGGTGGTGATGGAGGACGTGGCGTTGGACGTGAGCAGCGGGGAATCGATTGCGAGATTTGCAGAACGATTCAACGAGAGGATTGGCGAGTTGGACGTGTTGGTGAACAATGCCGGAGTGGCGGCGGCAAAAGGATACGAGAAAGAAACCGGAGTGAGCAAGTTAGTGTGGACGAACTTTTTAGGACCCGCGGTGTTAACTTTATCCTTAAGCGAGAGTTTCCAACGAGCGATCGAAAGACGACAATTCGCGAACTGTGTATTCGTCGCGTCGGTGTGTCATCGGTTCGGGAAGATCGAAGGCGCGAAAATGTGTAATAAATTCTTATACGACGAGAGGTTTGGGACGTATTCGAATACAAAATTAGCGTGCGTGGCGTTCGCGAACGAGGTAGAATATAGATGGGGGGCGAGAGGGGTGAGGTGTTCCAGCGTGGATCCCGGCGCGGTGAGAACGCCCATTTTTAGTGGCGTAAGATTGTTACGGTTTTTACCGTTGGCGTTTATCAGGAGGATGTGTTACGCGCCGGCAGAGGATGGAGCCAGAGCGGTGACGATAGCAGCCTTACACCCGTTTGCGCCGCACAACGCGAGTTTGAACGCGACACCGCAGATGCGAAGGATGGATCAAGGGTCGAGGCATTTTAGTCGAGGATTGTTCGCCGGGAGGTTCGTAGAGAAGCGCGGGCCCGGGAAGTTTCCGTCGTCGTTTGTGGATGGTAGTAATGAGAGTGGTGAAGATGAGAATAGTAGGAAACCATCACTGAACTTCTTTATTATCCTGTGCCTGCGAAGAATTTGGTGGCACACTCACGCGTTGCTTTTCGCGATTGGAGTCATTGCGCTTTCTTTAGTCGATTGGCCGTTGCGTAAATTTTTCAAAGGACAAAAATTTGACCGCACGAGAGTGGTGGAATCCTCCGAAGCGTCGTACGATCCAATTCTGGGCACAGAGTTGTGGGAAATTGCGAAAGAGTTTAGTGGTATCGTCGAACCGGCGTATGGTGAGCGGTTTACGTCCAACGACATGTTTTCGCCGGAGTTTTTGGAACAGTTGTTTCCAAACGAGTTGAGCATGGAAGAACACCTCCAAGTTTTAGAAGAAACGGCGATGAATCTTGGCATTGAAATAAAACATACCGACGCGAGGTCATCGAAGACGAAGAAAGGTGACAATATTGATACGAAAGATAGCAGCGATAGCAATAGTAAGCCAGTCAAAACGAAGAAGAAACACAAACGGAGCGGGAGTTTTTTTCGCAGGTCGCAAGAGAATTTGACAAAAATCGAGTAGAAAGAGAAGGTACTAGTACCTCTTTATTTCACGCACTGTAGTAATTTTAGATGAATAGAAGGTCTCGTGTGTTTGTGCGTGTGGTGTTCGTGCGCGTACATTTACGCATGCATGTGTGTATACGTATTATGTGAGTAGGAACAACATGAATCAAAAGAAACGGAACTACGACTAATAACAACTAAATCAACGGCTTCATCCCACCATTTTCGAACCCGCCGTTCTCGGCTATGCACTTCAACATCTCAAATATAAACGGAATGTAATTATGTTTCCTCCGAATATTCTCGTCTTTCCAGTTTTCCTTCCGATGCATTTCGTCTTCAATCTCTTCCGTCAACTTCGCTATGTTCTCGTTATCACCACTCTCGGTGGCCTCTCGTAACTCTCGTCTAAACACGCTCTCCTTGTCGTTCGTCACCGCCAACAAATTGAAGCTAATCTCATCCGTCGCGTATTTCTGTATGCGTTCTTCAATCGCCGGAACTGCTACTTCGTGCCATTTCTCCTTCAAACACTCCTTGTACGCCACCGGTTTCGGTTTCAAGCCGTCCAACTCCCACACTCGTCCTCCGTGATGGACAAAAGCCACGAAATGGTACACCTCGTCGCCGTTGCGCGCCGGTCGCTTCCCTTCATCCACAATAGGCTCCGGTCTCGCGAATGCGTTGTGCGCGGCTCGAATCTTCTCGCTGTTCGACAACACTAATCCTTTTAGTTCGGGCGGGAAATCTGCGGTGAACTGTTTTAATTCTGCGAGCGTTTCGCCAATCGATTGTTCCGATGTTGATCCCTCTTCGCTTTCGCTTCCAAAAGTTTCCACGTTCAACAACACACCTAAAATCGCTTGCGTCGCGCACGCGTTCGTTATCACTTGACTCGCGAAAAATAAACTTTCCGGCGCATCTACGTTTTCTACGGCAAAAGCACTCGTGGTATCTATATCCGTTCTGTATTTGAACAAGAAGATTAATCCGTGCAAGTGGAAGCGGTGGTTGAGAGATTCGAGATTGGAGAGGTCCCAAAGTTCCTCCATTTGAACGCCTTTGACGCCGATTTGTTGGATGAGGGAAGTAAAGACAGCTGGGTCGGATTCAATGGTCGTCCACTCCATCGCTCCCGTCGGCTCCTTCTGTGGTGATTCGAGCGAGTTCTGTGCGTGTGCGTGTGTGTGTGTGTTTCCTTTTTCAAAAGAGTAAAGAAAGGGATTTTTTATGGGGACTTCAAATTCGTTACAAAAACAGAAATTAAAAATGAAGAAGGGGATGTCGTCGCGCAGATTGGGGAAGAAGACGCTCGTTCATTGGACGATACATAAAAAGTGTCATTAATGTACATTAAAAAAGGATGTATAAAGAATGGTGTTAGTAAATGGGGGAGTTCATATATGAGCAGAGAAGCTCTCGTTTTACTTCTCTTGTTGGTCTTTGGCAAACGCCGTGAAGAGATTCTTTCGGTCGTCACTGGAGATGTACTGCTCGAGCTCATCGATGCCTTGCGGCATCAGTGGAGACTCTTTGAACGAAAAACCTTCCGTTTGACTCCTACGTAACGGCGATTTATTCGACTTTGGGGTGAGTTTTTCCGCGGAATCGTTCGGGATTTCGACCGGGTCTCGCGAACGGCCTCGGCGTTGAACGTCGATATCGGATTTCGAGAAGGAAGAATCGACTTTGATATCCTTCTTGTCGTTATTGCTCTTACCGCTGTTTTCTTTCTCCTCGTCGTCTGATAAGTCGTCATCGTACTCTTCGACGTCCACATCTACATCAAACTTGGACCCAATCGATAACAAACCGTTCTTTTGTCTATCCATGATATCTTTAATAAATTCTCGCTGGCGTTGCGATTTCAACTCCAAGTCAGTTTCGCGCCGTCGAATCTCTTTTTGTTGGCGTTCGACTTCTTTAGCGCTTGCCACGAGCACGGCTTCGCGCTTCTTGTCCATCTCATCCCGCGTATGCAAACGTTCTTCCAGCAAATCGTTCACGCGTTGCAGCTCTTTCAAATCCTTGGCGGTGCTTTCCAAAGTTGTCTTCGCGTCATTCAATTCAACTTTCATCTCGTCAATTTTCACGAGCACTTCTTCCGGGCCCTTGTATCCGTATCCAGCAAATGACGCTTCTTTTTCTCCCGCGCGAAGAGCTCGAGTTTCTTCCAACAACTCTAGGTGGTTGAGCTTGAACTCAAGCAAAGAATCCTCGAAATCTCTCGCTCGACGATCGCATAATTTGGCATACTCCTCCGCCGTTCTCGCCTCTTCAAGCGCCAAGTTGTATTTTAAACGCACATCTTCGTCCGATAAATACAAGACATTTTGATCGATACCGATGAGCGCGTCAACCGCACCTCGACGAACGGCGTTAAGTTTGTCTTGCAATGCATTAAACTTACCGTTCGCCACGCCGGATCGAGTGGTAAGTTCTTTGTTCGACTCCGTCAATTTATTACACGACGCCTCGTACTCACCCAATCTAGCGTCCTTAGCTACGATTGCCGCCGCATGTTCCTTGGTTAACTTATCGAGAGCTTCCGAGTGGTCCGCTTCCATCTTTGCTTTTTCAATCAGCAATTCGTCGTATTTCTTCTTCTCCTCTCTCAAAAAATCCGTCTCTTCGATTTGTCCGTTCGTAATCGCCAACTTCTCCTCGCACTCTTTCATCAATTTTTCACAGTCTCTTTCCTTTTCCTCGCACGTTTTTTTCACGTCGTACAACTCCTCGGAAATTCTTTTCGTCCTCTCCTCGGTCTTTTCGTCCGCCATCTTCCCCAACTTGCGTTCAAATTCCAACGCCTGTTCTTCCACGGTTTTCTCAAATTCAAACGTTTTCTCTTCCAACATCTGTTCTGCCTTTTTCGTTTTCTCGTCCGCAATATCCGCTTGCGCCGTGCGTTCGTGTAATAAGACTTTCGTTCGGTCGTAATCTTTCAACAACTCGTCTTTGGCTTCGTTGTCTAAAACCAACGCGTCCGCGTTCTTCGCCAACTCTACGATATCCTCCTTAAACTTCTCCTCTTGGCGTTTCATCTGTTCGATTTTCTCCTCTGCCTCTTCCGCGCGTTTTTCCAGCCCTAAAATCGCTTTCGCCGCGCGTTCGTGACGCAACGTCATCTCTTCCTTCTTCGCTTCGCTGTCTTTCAGACGCGTCTGTGCCAACAGCATCTCCGCGTTCACCTCTTCCAATTGCATTTTCACCACGCCTTTCTCACGAATCGCGGCGTTTAATTCGTTCGTCACTCTCGACACTTTTTCTTCCAAGACTAAAACGTCCGCTTCTCTCGTTTTCATCGACGGAACGTTCAACGTTTTCAACGGCATCGTCGTCGTCGTCGTCGACGAGGATGATGATGATGATGACGACAAAATCGTGCTCTTCATGTGTTCCAACATCGCTCGCCCTTTCGAGATGGACGCGTCCACCACGTCCTCCTCTTCGCTCCCCATCGTCGTCGTCGACGACGACGACGACTCCTTCTTCTTCGTCGGGTAGTCCTCCTCCTCCTCCTTCTCCTCCTTCGTGCCTCGCTCGAAAAAGCCCATGATGATATGTGCTCTGCGTGTTGGATCGATCGAAAAAATATCGTTTCCATCGGTCACGAAGACAAAATAAAGTAAAAGGGTGTTGAGACCATGACACCTTAAACACCACCCCTTTCTTTCTCTCTCCATCGAGAAGACCAAAAAAAAAGGAAAAAAAGGAACAAAAAAAAAGGGAAAAATAAAAGCGACTTTGACGGACGACCTTTTTTTTATCTGCTTTGCGCTTTGAGAACACCAAACAAAAAGACGCGCGAACGACCGATAAAAAAACATCATCGAACAACGCGACCGCGTCGCGCTCGCGCGTTCGACGGTTTCGAGCGACGCCACGTTTTTGGCGGCGGAATTTCGACTCTCTTTTTTTGTTGGCGAGGAGGAGACTGGTGAAAGGGTGTGGTGAAAAGCGTCTCGCGTAAATCGACTGCGCGCTTTTTTGTCTTCGAGGGGGAGGAAAAAACGGTCTGCACATCGGAGGAGAGCACATCATCTTCCCGTCGTCGTCGTCGTCGTCCCGAGAAAAGAAAGAGCGCGTGTAAATAAACAACAACGGCCGGAAACGGTGGAACCCGATGTCGTCGAAAGAACGACGCGGCGGCGGGGCGAAAAGCAACCGCACTCGCAGCACGCAAAACGCCGTTGGGAGTAGTAGTAGTCCCTCGTCGTCCAATGTGGAAAAGCTCAGAGTCTGTCAAAAAGTCATCGAACAGTTGTGCGAGGATTGGCCGGAGTTGAAAGCCGACGAGGCGAGGAAAGCGAAAGTGCACGATTTGATCGTGCGATTACCACGACAGTACGGACTGGACGCGCACCATTTGGAGGACATCGAAACACACGTGACGCTGTTGGAAAGAGCGTCGACGAAAGATGCACCAGTGGTACACGTCAGAGAGGTTTTGGTTGGAGGCGACGAAGAAAGCGAAAAGAGCTTTGACGCGGACGTCGAAGACGAGGACGAGGACGAGAAATCGAACAGAGAAGACACGAGCATGTCGTCCGCGCCGCAAGAAGGGAGCGAATATTCGAATAGGCAACAGTCGCAAGCGAAGGCTATACTGCGGCAAAATAGTCAACAACAACAGTCTTTGAGAGGTTTGCGAAAACCTATATTTGGGTCTTCGGCGACGCTGAGCACGTTTCAAGGATACGCAGGCGGGGATGCAGGTGGGTCACCAAACAGTCGAGATGGAAGTATGAATGGGAATAGCATAGATAGTAATACCAGTA
>PALY01000162.1 GCA_002707085.1 Deltaproteobacteria bacterium | reverse complement strand
TAGACTATTAAAAGAATAAGAGAATGTATCGTTAGCGAGAATTTAGAGGCGTACTTAGTTTAGTTTTTGCAATTTTGGAAAACAAGAGTCCAATTTGAAAGAAATTTGGGGGTTTTGCTTGTCATTTGCCGCGCTCTTGAAAATATCCCCAAATATCTAACCCGAAAAGGGACGTGTAATCGTCATCTCGCGTTATAAAAAAAGAAAAGGATGCGAACGAAGTCAACAGCAGCAGCCACGAACACCAACGCGGAAAAATCATACGCGGGTCCATCGTTCACGATCGAGTCTGGTTTATCCACGGACGAGATTTTGAGCAAATCTGATTCATCTTCGGCGAGTGTTTGGGAGGAGTTTGAATCGGAAAAAATCAATTACTCCCAAACGCAATTATCCAAACGACAAAAAGAAGAGAAAGATTACGAAAAAGTAATCAAAGCGCCGGGTGCTGTCTTGACTGTCAAATCGAGCAAGAATTTAGAAGTCCTTTGCACGTCTGAAAACATCGGCGTGATGATCGCCGTTGCCAGTCAAACGACAACGGCGCGCGACGTTTTGAATTTCTTTTCTCCTTTGGCGAAATCCAATGACGTCGACATCGGCACTGAAACGAGTGTCCGAAGGTCGTTCGGGAATAACACGGAAATGACGAACAAAGAGAGAACAGAATTGTTGAGAGAGTTTTTGTGTGGCTGCGCAAAAAGAGGCAGTTTCAGTTTGATCATTTACGACGCGCACAGTGGGAGAACTTGCGCTGCTCGCACGGCTGCGTCGCCTAAGTTGTTTTTTGGTTTCGATAAAAAAAAAAATGGAAATGCCGCGACAAAAGAGGAAGGCAAAAGAGGCTTGTGTGTCTCAACGGATGAGAAGAGTTTGGAAAATGTGGATTTATCCATATTACCGTCGGGTAGATTCATTTACGGTAGACAATACGTGAAGCCGATGGAGTTCACACAGTTTTGGTCGACGGCGCCAGCGAAGCAAAACTCTCCCGAACCACGCTTGTCCGGAGATTCGATGAACTCAGCGTTATCAAAGGAAGAAAAGATTATAAATCCTGCCAACACGAAGAGCAATAGCGTCGTTCAAACAACGCCTGGATCGAAACAGGGCGTGGAGTCGAACGGTCCTTACACGCCAGATTCTGGAATAAAGAACGATTTCATGAAAGCCATGCGATACGCACCAACTGGCTCTAAAGCAGATTTGAGAGACGTATGGAACGCTGGTCGAGGGGCTTCGGCAGATATTAACCCAGAAGAAGCAAAGAAAATTCAAAAGCAAGTCGAAGAAATGTCGAAAATGTCGAACGCGTTGAAGAGAGAGCTGATTAATAACAAGAATAAAATACCTGTAGGTGAAAAAGAAAACGATAATATTGGACCTCCACTGAAGAAAATTTCAATCGATCGCGCGTACAGGCCTCCGTCAATGCGCAAAGAAATAGATGAGAAAAAGCAAAAGAACTCGGAGGTAGAGCTCCACAAAAGACAGTTGGCAGAATCCCTCGGTCACTCTTTGACACACGCACTTATGCGTACGAGTGAAGACCGTTTGAGCGGGGAAACAATGCAAAGTTTGACGGAATTTCACGCGGCTATTGCGAGTAAGAAGAAAGAATCAAAAGAATCCGAGGTCCAACAAATGAGCAGTTTCTTTGCCTCGTCATCTATCCCGGAAAACAAGAGCACGTAAATTTATTTGTGTGTGTGTGTGTGTATGAGTGTGTATGAGTGTGTGAGTTGGAGCGCGAGTGTGTAATAATTTTCTATAGAGCTGCGCGGTGTTGTTTTAATTAAATGTGTAGTACTGTTTTTTTACGAATCAATCAAAAGAATTGTTTCTTCTTTGCTTTGCTTTCGACCGGAATTCGAAAATCTTCACAGTAATCTCTGAGCATTTTCAAAAACTCCCTCGAGGGCAACGCATCTGACTTTGGAATTCTCTCTCGATCTTCTTCACAAATTTCGCCGACGTAAAAGTGCTTGAGATATAAGAATGATTCCTTGCTCGAATGGTATAATTCGAAATGCGTGCTAGCGTCCTTGTTCAAAGACTGAGCGGGAATAATCATGTCACCTCCTGGATGTTCAGGCAACCAATTTTTCACGTCCAATACCATGTAATCTATAACTAACAAAACGGCTTGCTCTTCGTTATTTTTTCGCATAATTTCCTCCCATGTGTACTCGCGCAAACGCGATATGTAAGATCCAAGGCGAGTGTTGCAGTAATCGAGTAGTGGAGCGCAATGAAGCGCCTTGGCTGCTCCCGCGAGTGATTCAGTCAAGCGCAAATCATAATTTGGTGGTTTTTCTTTGTCACGGATACAAGTTAAAAAGAGTAAGATTCGATCGAAAATTACCGACTCGATATCAACAGAGCATGAGACGTTCGATTGACTCGCAGCACTGCGAATAAATTTCGTCAAAGCCACACACGGTCTTAAAACGTTCATATGGACGGGAAAAACTTCCTCGTCGTTCGTGTGGACATGAACAAAGTTTTTTACAAACATGTCTTCCTCATTCGGAGGTGCTCTCGCGTTTAAAACTTTGAGAATCTCCTCATCTCTCGGTGCAGTTTGAATATAAAATACTGTCGTCTCTGCCACGTCCACAATTCCGCGAAAACAATGGTACTTAATACCCACTCGCTCTTCGATTGGAAGCGAATTGGTTTCCACAATGCGTGCTTTCAAACCCAACGCTTCGAATGCAAATACTTCTCCAATTGAAACGAACCGTCCCTCGAAATGCGTCTGCGCAGTTTTCTCGATATCTTTAGCATCTACGGTTGCACAAGCAACACTCTCACCGTCCCTGTTATCGTTGTCCAAGGGGCGCACTTCAATGATGATGTCATGTAAGATATCCATTTTTTCAGGGCCGGGTGAGACAAAAGGAAGGAAGGAGTGCACGACGTCTTCTCCCACGTGCGCGTTGATTCTCAAATCTTTTACGATAGCAACTTCGTTTTCTTTGAGTGCAATATCAAAATTTGCGGCACGCACACCTTTCAGAACGACGTCGCTATGCTTTTCTAATGTGAAGAAACAAAACGTATTCATTGTGGGAGTAGTATTCTCCGATACAGCAGAGAGCGACGCAAACGCACCTGTAGGTAGCAAACAATCATACGTCATTCTCGTTAAACCCAGTTTTTCCAGTGCAACAACTTTCAATGATACTGCCTCTTCGTTTTCCTTCAGCATCTTTTTATTCACGTATTCACCATCTTGCGAGACTTCGGGAGCTGCCGCATTGCCGGAGAGAGAATTCGCCCCTCGCGAGACTTTAAAGTTAACCATGTCTTAAATATCAAACACAAATGGTGGACGGAGCGATGATGATGATGATGATGATGATGATGATGATGATGATGATGATGATGATAGCGAAGCACTTCTTTCGATGTGTTCGATGAGTGGCTTCACGCAAAGCGTATTGAACTCAGTCTCCAACGACGCCAACGTTTTTTGGTCCCGGATCACTTTCTTGCTTTTCGATCGAGAATGTAGCTTCGCGCGCGAATCGTAATAACTAACCAAGTTATTCAATAATATGTACTCTGTACTCTTGTCGTCCTCGTTCGCGCGATGACAGAACGTCCAAATCGATATCGTTCTCGCCAAGTTTGCTATTTTTTCGCTTTCTGTTACGTTCACTTCGCCGTCTCTGGCGGTACGAAACGCTCCTCGAAGGTTATTCGCGAGCAACGCGCGGACCCGAAATGGTATCGCCCCCGCGTTTCTTTTCAATCTTCTTGACTCTTCTTCTTCTTCTTCTTCTTCTTCTTCTGTTTTGGCTTTACTTGTTGAAGACAACTTGACCCGCCGTTTCCCAGCGCACGCGCGTAAAATCTCCCTGTACACTGACTTTGCAATCTCCTCGAATTCCTCTTTTTGCTTTGACGCCGACGATAACGAAACGTTGTTTGGATTTTGAGTGTGTTTAATACGCGTAAAAACCGTAGGGCGAGCGAAGAATGCCGTCGCAACGCGGTATCGCATATGTGACTATATATGTACCAAGAGACGGGGACGCCGAGAAAATTATTTGTGTTTTGCAAGGAAAGAGCGAAGAGAAGAAGAGAGGAACAGTTGAAATAATAATAAGATAGTGAAACGCCATGCCATCCAATCCATGGACGCATAGATAAAAGCAAAAAATCAAAAGTGTCAAGCTCAAGGGCAAGCGGCAAGGGGAAAAATGTACAACACCAAAAAAAATCTGACAAGGCAACCCGACCTTTTTCGAGTTGAATTGAATTGAATTGAATTCTCACAAAACTTACTTACTTGGACGCGCGCGCGCACGCGAGCGTGTATACGCGTATCATCTTTACACGCTCTCGCTTTCTCAACGCAGGAACGAACAAAAGAAATACAACGTCGATCGATTTCGCGAGCATGGCGAAGAATAAAACCACGACGAAGACGGCAAAAGAGGAAAAGAAAAACAAGAAGAAAGGAGGAGGAGGATGTTTCGGAGGAGGCAAGAAGAAAGATAAAGAAAACAACGCGCCCGCGACGACGACGACGACAAATGCGCAGCAACATCAAGGCAGGGAAACGAAATTTTCTCAGAAAGGCAACGCTGATGCGAATATAAAGCAGGAGTTGGAAGGAGAAGATACCGAAAGTGAACACAGCGCTGACTCCGATGGGTTGCACTCCAATGGTTGGATTCGATATTACGACGAAGCTACTGGAAATTTTTATTATGTTCGAGAAGATGGAATAGGTGAGGCACAGTGGAATAAACCATTGGAATTTATCGTTCCCACGGACGAGAGTGAGAGAGAGGCAATTATTCGTGAACAACAACGACAACAAGTGTTGGAGGAAGAAAAGAAAATACGAGAACGAAAAGAACTCGAGAAGAAACGAAACGAAAATGAAAAGCAGTTCAAAGAGGACGAGAAGAAACGCAAAAAGAAACTGGAACAGGAAGCGAAGCAACGCGCCATCGATGAGGAGAAAATGAAGATGGAATTGTTGAAACAAGAAAATTTGAGAGAGAAGGAAAATGCACGACTGAAGATGGAGGAAGAACAAGCGTTGAAGGAAAAGATGCTCGCGGCAAAATTAGCTGCGAAAGCGAAAGAGCAAGAGACTGAAAGGCAACGGAAAGAGCAGGAAGCAATAGCTTTGAAGCGTATACAAATGGAAGAGGAGAACAAAATAGCGCAGGAGACATATAGAAGACGAATCGAGGAACAAAAAGCGAAAGAACGTGAGCGAATGGAACAAAATAAACATAACCGCGAACGGGAGGAGGAAATTATTCGTAAGCAACAACGTCAGCGAGAACAATTGACACACAATACGAGTTCACGCGCAGACCGGATGCATCCAAAGAATCCGGACGCGGATAAAGAGTATGAAAAAAGTAAATCGACGTTGCGTAAACATCTGGACAGATTATTTCTAGTCTTCGACGAGAAAGATGACACCGCCGACGAAGATGCTTAGTTTTTCATTGTACCTTACGAGGAAAAATAAAAAGACGTAAACTTTCTTCAAACATTGTTTTTCATATCATCATCGACTTTTTACTTTCCACTATTCCGCTCCGCGAACGGCAGTAGCTTGTTTTGTTGCACACGAACGCGGGATGAAAATAACAGTTCGCACGATGCAACACAATTCGGAGACCAAAATCATCGAAGTTGCGGATGATTTGTTGACTGTTGGGGAGTTAAGGCGAAATTGTGCCGATGCATTTTTCGTCTCTTCTCTGACAATTTTCCTCAGAGGAGCTGCGTTGAACAACGACGATGAACGGGCGAACATTAAACCAGGCGATACAGTTTTAGTCGATTTTCAGCCGTCTTCGTCGATACAAAATCAGACGACCAAGACGAAGACGATGGGAATACCATCTTCTTTTTCTTCTTCTTCTTCCTCTTTAAATTGGCTTCAACAATCTCTCATTCGAAAACGAAACAAAAAAGGAAGAGGACTTTTCAGCCTTCTATCGCCTAACATTTCTCGACTTCTTATAATTATATGCAGCACAACGGCAATACGATTTATTCTTGGTACTTTACTCTGGTGTTATGTCGCGAAGATGGCTTATAATTACGACTTGGGTCCGATTTTCGTTTTGTGTTCTCTGTTCTATTTGATGTTTACGAATCTGTCGAACGATATGATGAACAAAGATGGGAGACTCTCAGCATATAGTATGTTCAATAAAAATTTTGAGACATTGCCTGGCAATTTTGATGCGAACGCAGTTGAACGTAACGTTAGACACAATCATGATAATGTGACTTGATGATGAAACGTACGTATTTTTGTTTTGAATTGACGAAATGCAAAAGTAACTGACATATTTGAAAAAACGAATAAAAATCTTCACTCGTACTTACTACTTCAAACGGCAGAAGAAAACAATATGATACTCTTCTCTCTCGTTGTGATTATGATAACAATGGGAGGTGTCGTTGGTCAGCAAATTTTGCAGCCATTTCATGTTATTGACGAGAGAATCAATGATATCACGGTTTGGTCTTCCCTTCGAGAAAAAGAGATGGCAGTTACAGCCGTAGGTGCCTTAGGGGAAGACAGGATACCGACTATTCAGTTTTTAACGTTTTGCCACTTCACTGGGATTATTTTTTCTGATGGCACCTTTTCTTTTCCAGCGTTGAAAGATAATTCGCAGTTTCGTGCGATGTCTTCTGTCAACGGCTACGTGTTGCTAGGAACAGATAAATCTCAAATCGTTCCAGCTGGAAAGACCGTGGGTGCTGTAATTAGTTTGGAGGAAAGCAAAAATGTTCCCATAACTGCTATCACGAGCTTTATATCAAACGATAGAAAACCGTCTTTTCTTATCGTAACGTGGGAAAATCCTTCGAAACTTACCCGTTTCGATGTCAACACTAAAGGTCTTGTTGAAGGTCCGAAGGTCGAACTTTCGATAGGACGAATTCGCTCTGGAATTTCGACACAAAATTTTTCTTACTTTGTTTCTGACACCATCCCCTCACAGCTGGTCACTATTTCCCACGGAGACGAATTAGTTGAAACGCAAATGATCACTTTACCATGTGGATCAATTCGGAACGGCTATATTGTTCGTAATAATCTATCGTTCGATGACGAATTTTCTTTTTGGGCAACACATACGTCGCCGATATCGATATGTAAATTGAAACATAATAAAGTAGAAGGCGTAGCAAAATTTGTATCGTCGTTTCAAATTAATGGTACAGATGATTTAGCAGCGACGAGTATCATTGCAAACATAGATGGGCACATTATTATTGGTACGAAAAGTTACTCAAAGTCAACTCCAGCAACTGTTTTTCTTTTAAAAGATAACGGAGATGACATCACTCTCGAAAACAGTTGGAAATTTGATGAAAGCAGCGATACGATTAATTGCATTCGTTTCGACGAAAACATTGCATATTTCGTCAATCGAAATAGTCCCGCCGAAATAATGAGCATAAATGTCACGAAAGAAAATTCGTACGAACAAATTTATCACGATTTTTCTAACAACTCAACGTCGCATTGTCGCATTGTCATATACGGTGGTCCATCGAAAATGCTCGCTATTGGCGCTCCACTCGTATTGGAAATACAAAACACAAGATAAATGTTACCAACTCGAGTGAAGTTCAGTGGTTGCAAATCGGTCTATTGGTGGAAAGCGACGAGTTATCGTCCTTAGAACTTTTCTTTGAGATCGAAGAAGAGGCAAAGAAACATTTCTTTCCTATATTTTTGGGTGCATCTCACGAAAATGGAATCTCTTCTTCCTCAACACTCCTTCACGCAAAGTTTTCAAGCGCGTCACACCAAGGACTTGCAAACTTTGTAGCGAGCCGCGTGGCGATGAGAGACATCAAATCCTTCAAGCTTGTCGTTCGTAATTCGAAAAAGTTCGTCGCAGATGAGAGGACAGTGAAGCACTTCAGTGTTCAGGTTTGCCATCTTTAAAAATAGATAAAAAGAAGAACGAGGACGAGTGCATCTGCATAATTTTGTTTTGTAAACGAAAGAATAAATTCCTCCAGATGAAAAATAAATAATGTACGCCTCAACGACGACGCCAACCCACAATAGCGCTTCTTCTCGTTCGCGTCCGACTTGGCAGCGTAGCTCGAATCATAAACCGAATCATCGCGCATCGCGTTCGCTCTCGTTGAAAGCATCGTCTTCCAAACAAGAGGGTGATGATTTTGAGTCTTTCCTTTTCGACTGGCAGAGCAAGTTATGCGACAAGTTGACTCGGTTAGATGGGAGTACAACAAACAACGAAGGATTTTGCGACGACGTGTGGGAACGCGAGGACGGGTCGTTCGGACGAACGAAAGTATTCTCTGGCGGTGACTTATTTGAGAAGGCTGCGTGCAACGTTTCGGTCATTCGAGGCACTCTGACTGAAACGCGCGCGAAAACAATGTCATCGAGAGGGAGAAAAGGCATCAACCCAAAGGGTGGACAAAAATACAACGCCTGCGCGTTATCCTTAGTGTGGCATCCACGAAGTCCACATGTGCCAACCTTTCGTGCGGATATCAGACGCTTCGCGGTTGGACCAGACTCTCGAGCCGCCATGACGAAAAAGGAGGAAACAAATGCCTGGTACGGTGGTGGCATGGATTTAACCCCTTATTATTTGAACGAAGAAGACGCAAGATACTTTCACGGTAAGTGCAGAGAAATTTGCGACGAGTACCAAACGAGAGAAAGCGTGGAGAAATTCGGGGAACACTCGCTTTATCGCAAGTACAAACAATTTTGCGATGAATACTTTTACATTCCAGCGAGACTTGAGCACCGCGGTGTCGGTGGATTATTTTTTGATGATGTTGCAACATCGGCCGAAGCCAACGCCGCCTCTGTCGCGCCGTCTGATGCAAAGGCATTTACGAAAGCAGTCGCTTTGAGCTGGCTTGATATTTGGGAGCCTATCGCGACCCGCAATAGAAGCTTACCAATAACAGAAAAAGAAACTATCTGGCATCATCAACGAAGAGGTCGATATTTGGAATTCAACCTTTTATACGATAGAGGAGTCAAGTTTGGTTTAGACGGCGTTACTCCAGATCGTTTCGAATCGATCATGGTGAGTGCTCCACCGAGGATTAGATGGGATTACAAAGCGAATCCACCAGAAGGGTCGAAGGAGGCGCGTCTGTTGGAAGTCTTACGCGAGCCAGTCGATTGGATTGAGTAGTATTTTTATCTTTTTTTACCCATAAATACACTACCAGGTACCATACCACCATAATGTACCACTACATGTACCTTTACCCCGTTTTTATCCACTTCTTCATAAAAACACGACAACCATGCACCGCAACGGGATCGTGACCACCTCTGCCGCGCTCTCGCCAAAGCATCATCATCATCATCATCAACAACAACCAAGAGCGCCCTCATCGAGCGGTTTCCTGCATCATCATCAACAACAACACAAAAAGGTTTCTTCCTCCGTCGTCAAAGCTGCGTCGTCCGAGCACGTCGTCGTTCCAACCGGCGTCGAATTTCCTGGCTCCTACTTAGCCACAGGAAAGTTTGGTCGAGGTTTATTCTCGAATGGAAGCTCTCAGGATGTCCCGTTAACGTCCACGCCGTTGAACGTTTGCGCGTGTGTTCCCGAGGACGTTATTAGTAGCAGCAGTTCAAACTCAAAATTATCACCATCACAAAGAGACCGTGTGCGTGAATTCTACAGGGAATGGATGAATGGGTTAGGAATTCCCTCGATTCCGGAGAATTTAATCAAATTTGCCACTGAGTGTCCTATGCCGAAAGACATGCGCATAGCCGTCATCGTCGCGTGGCTGACAAAGAATTGTGAAGAATGGAAGACGTATAAGCGAGAGACGTTGCCTAAGACATATGATTCGTTGTATTTAGCGAACGAAAAAGAGCTGGAGGAGTTACAAGACGTGAGCGTGATGAACATGGCGAAAGGATCGGCAAAGATGTACGAAGCACAGATGGAGCAGTTGTTGAAAGAGCCACTGTTCAATTCGGAAGGGGTGAAGGATATGATTGAGGTGGAGGATTTACAATGGGCGAGATCGGTCGCACACACGAGGGCAATGAGTGGGAAGTTGATAGTAGACGGGGAAGGATCTTTCCCATGCGCGTTTGTCGTGCCTGGAGCGGATTTGACTAATCATAGGACTGTGCCAAATTCGAACTACGGCGTGAGCGAGGACGGGTTGAGGTACGAGTTGAAATGGAGGTCGAGCGAATTAGCTGAAGAGGAAGAGGAAGGATTACCACCAGTACCAGAGGAGGAGAGGAAGCCGAAGGAAGGACTCGAAATGTTTATTTCCTATGGAGTGAGACATCCGAACGCTTTGTTGGCGTTGCATTATGGTTTTGTGGACGATACAAATCCAAATGATAGAATTCCCATGGAATGTGTGGTTCCTGGTATGAGGAAGGTGCCGTTTAAAGTGGTGATGAAAGCGGTGGTCGCACTGAAGGAAAATGGGGATGATCGAGCGGCCTGGGCGGGGTCGCAGTTGTTGGCGGTTTCAATGAGAAGTCCTGAAGGCGTACCTAATGAAATTGCAGATCAAGAAAAAGTTGATCCGGAGATAGTGGAGCAAATGAAAAAAGCGACTGTGGCGGCGCTTTCACAGTTTCCGACGACATTAGAAGACGACGAGAAGATTGAAACTGGTGCGATCAAAAGTTCGCGCATGCAAGTCGCGATTAGCTATAGAATAGCGCAGAAGAGGCATTTGCACGCCTACCAAAGGTTTTTAGATACGCTTTGATTTTGATAAATGAGAGCAGATTGATTAACTCGTAGATATTGTTATCATAAAGTCCTACTCTAACATTTTTCCAAGATGGTCATATTACATTGACTTCGCGTTTTTTACGCCATGGCTAATAAGTGCTTTTGCCATGCCTCGAATAAAAACCGGAAGAGCGACGCTCATGATCTCACCAAAGACTTCCAACTGCGCGAGGGAAGGATACATCTTATTCGCCCTCACACCTAACGATTCGCACCGTTTTGTCCCTATCAACTTTTTCATCACTTTCTCTATCGATACTGCACCAATCCACGCTACTTTTTTATGATCTACCACGTCCGGATGTTCCCGAAACCGAACTATTAACGCAAAGACAATATTCAATACACCTAGCAGAATGAGCACAGAAGACAAACTCAAAACTCTTTTTTCCTTCGATGGTACTTGCCTCGAAGCGTGCGCGCAGAATAAAACGATTAAAAACTGCATCCCATTCGTCGCTAAGATTGGCAGGTTGTGTATGTCATATACAACTTCGTTTCCAACAATCTTTTTAGGAAGGAAAACCGAAAGTAAAACTAAAGGATGATACATCAACGCCATCGCGACGACGCCATTTAAATAACTTCTCGCTTTCGCCGCTGCTTTGTATCTGTCCACGATTTTTTGCCTGTACGCGTGATCGGTACCGTCTGTGCCTACAGGTCTTGCCACATTTTTGTTGCGCATGTCCATTTTTGTTGGTCGTTTTTGTTCGTGTGTGTTTGCGTTTCTGGTTATCACGTACGTATTTATTGTAGATGATAGAGAGACGAAGAGTAACTGTTTGTTTTCCTTTCCGAGTTTTTTTTCCACTGAACTGAGTTTTTTTTTGCCTTTCTCTTCTTCTCTAAGAATGTTTTTATAGAAATCCGCGAGACTCAATCCTCGCTCTATCTATCTATCTAGATAGATAGAGCGATAGAGCCATATACGTATACATACATATATATCTGTTGTGCGCCCGCTCGCTGTTTTCTCGTGAAAAAGAAGAATAAAACATGACGACGACGACGACGACGACGAGTTCTTTCTTCCATAATCGTCCACCAGTTTTCGTAAAAAACAGTTCAAACGAGGTTTTCTGTGCTCATCATCTTCGTCTACGACGATTACAACGACAGGAAGATAACAAAGAAAGAAGATGTGGACGTGTCGTCACAAAGTCTATGAAACCGAGTGGACGACGTACCGCGGCGGGAGGCGCGGAAGAGATTATCGCGCATAGGAAAGTCTCTCTCAGTGGAATAAATCAGCAAAGAGTCTATTCAAATAACAAAGACAATAATAACAATAATAACAATGCCAACAATTCCAGTGCTCCATCGCCGCAAGCGAAACAGATGGAAAATACCGAAAACATGAACAAAAGCTACAACAAGGTGAAGATTGTTAACGGCGACAAGTCTAAAGGTGAACTAGAACTGCCCAGACAATCGGACTACGATAGCAAAAACAACGCAAAAAATCGAATGAAAACAAACGGGGCGCCAATGACGAAGCTCTTGCGAACACCCATGGCTGGAGGCGTCGTTACCGCTGGGTCGAGAGATAAAGAACTTCCGCCGCTTTCTATTGCTGCTAGGAATTTGATGGAACAAGCCGATTATGCGGATTTGAGCACGACAATGAATGCGTTGCACCATAGGAGAGCCGGGTATCCTTTCTGTTCGACAGTTGATTTCGCCACGGATTCTACTGGTCATCCCATTTTTTGTCTATCTCCTTTGGCAATTCACACGAGAAACATTGCTGGAGATCCAAAATGTTCGTTGACGGTGAAAATGAGCGGTTGGGGTGGTTTAGCGAACGCCCGAGTCACCTTATTCGGGGACGTCTACAAACTACCAAAAGGAGAGTACTCGGCGGCGGCGAACGAAATATTTAAAAGCAAATACAGCACGCGAAAAGAGAGCACGGAATTGGAGGATTTGTGGGGTGATTATTCATTTTTTAGGATGAACAGACTGATTGACGCGTATTTTGTCGGTGGATTTGGTTCTTTGAAATGGATCAATATGGAGGAGTATAAGAGCGCGGCCCCCGATGCAATCGTCACACCCTCGCACGATCGTAACATCCTAGATACATTGGCACAATTGAACGCGCGCTACTCTGGCGAGCTCATGCAGTTGGTTGAAAACGGGTGCGATGATTTATGGATCATTTCAATAGATAAGTTTGGCATGGAAGTTCGCGTCCGCGTCGGCGGAAGTTCGTACATCACTCGAGTGAAGTTTCCAGACGCTGTTACAACATATCAAGAGGCTTGCGAAGCCTGCGAAGATATTATTAAACTCAAGATGTATTTAGACTCTTGATTGTTGC
>PALY01000161.1 GCA_002707085.1 Deltaproteobacteria bacterium | reverse complement strand
GGTCATCTCGAGTGTTTGAAATATGCGCACGAAAACGGATGTCCTTGGGATGTGAGGACTTGTTATGTTGCTCTCAAGTATAATCACACTCGCTGTTTGGAATATGCGCGCGGAAACGGATGTCCTTGGGATGATATCTTTGAAGAGATGATAGAGTTTCCCGATTCCGATTCCGATTCCGATTCCGAGTCCGACTCCGACTCCGACTCCGACTCCGGAGAGAGTTGGTGATTATTCTGCGGGTTCATTCATTTTAGGACGTGGTTTTACTTTGTCACTTTTATCATCCGTCCCTTTCATTCTAATACATACGAAGTACTACGATATACATTAAAGAGTACCTGGTACCAGTGGTTACCAGTGGTGCCACGCCTTGTGATTCATTCATTCATTAACAAAGAAGGAGTTGTTCAAGACAGGAAAAAACAAGTTACACCAAGCAGCCTTCGTCTTCATTTTTTGGCGCTTTATTTTCTCGTTACAAAAAACACCTCACAAAAAGGAACGCGCGTCGCACGGCACAAAAGCGCTCCTTTTCGAAGCGCACCACTCTCCCCCACTCCCTTTCGTTGGCGCACGCGGTGGTTTTCGCGTCGTCGTCGTCGTCGTCGTCGACATGGCGAGCGTCGTTGCCGCGGCGACGCTGACCACGCTCGCGTCGTTGTTTTACGCGAAGTCGTCGAATTATTCCTCTTCGAGTTTGGGCGATGGTGGCGGCATCCAAATGCGGAGACACTCGAGCGGGGGATCGCCACGCGCGTCGGATCCTGGGAACGACGACGATGCGCAAGACGATCGCGACGATTGGCATCTCTCGGAACAACCGCAAACGTACGGCGAAACCGCGTCGAGACTGGCCAACATCGTTCGGATGGGATGGACGGACGCGTTGTCGATACTTAAGATTTGGAGAGTGGACCATTTGCTGGCCATTCGACAGTTGGCGAACAGAGACTGCAAAGACGAGATTGCGGAAGCGGTGATTAGGAAAGGCGAAGGAAAACGAATTACGGAAGAAAGTTTCCGAAAGAATATTACGCAACACGAGTCGTTAGTGGCGAATGGCGAAAGATGGGACGAACGGTTGCTCAGGATACGCTTGGCGTTGAAATATAACAAGCTCTTGCGTCGCGCGAGAGACTTCGAAGCCATCCGACGACG
The DNA here is from genome assembly GCA_002707085.1 of Deltaproteobacteria bacterium. Classification (GTDB taxonomy): domain Bacteria; phylum Myxococcota_A; class UBA796; order UBA796; family UBA796; genus UBA796. Next base: position 11,055 of record PALY01000161.1, on the reverse strand, counting down.
CGTCGACGATTCGTACCAAAAGATTTTGTTACATCAATTGAAACCGTTGACGTATAAACCCGCGTTTGTCCTGTTTAAAGATGAAAACGTGAAATCCCTGTTGTTGGTGATTCGTGGGACGCATTCAATCAAGGATTCGTTGACGGCGCTGACGGCACATTCGAGCCCGCACCACGCGATACGACCGGACGGATCCGGGGATGTCGTCGTCGGGTACGCTCACGCCGGATTTTTAGCTAACGCGAGGTGGTTGATGCAAAATGCGACGGAAGAACTGAGGAAAGCGAGAGAAATGAACCCAAATTACGATTTTATGGTCGTTGGTCATTCCTTAGGTGGTGGAGTAGGCGTTCTTTTAGGTCAAATGTTGAGAGACGCGCAGCCGGAACATTTTTCAGACGTGCGAGTGATTGCTTTCGGGTGCCCGTCCATGCTCTCGGAAGATTTGGCTGCGAACTGTGCGCCGTGGACGACGACGTTGATCAATAGAGGTGACGTGGTGCCTTTATTGTCTTACTCGCGAGCGGAGGATATGCGCGAACAGATTGTAAAAACGAGCGTTGAACAGAAGGTCTTGCAACGATTTCTGCAAAGAGGCGAAAGAATCAAAGGCGACGCGGAACTTGGGGGTTTGGGAATTATGGGTGACGAAGCCGCTGGAACGTTGGCGGCGACGTTTACGGACGAAAATGCTGCGAAGGCAGTTTTAGCGAACGCACCAAAAGTGTGCGGCGTGCCCATACCGTGCATCGGACCTCGATCTCCAGATAAAGAGAACACAAAGAAGAATTTTGCTTCTCCAGACAACGAGTGGAACGATGCGCCAGATGTGGCGGTACTTCCATCTCCAGCAGCCCGCTCTGAGAAAACTAGTTCAGATGCTGATTTTACATCTAACAGAACTACATCCACAACTGGTGTAGCGGGAAAAACACCGCCATTAGCGGCAACAATTGCATCGCAAGGCCGCAATTTATTAGCAACTACGGCATCGACGGCGACGAAATCCGCGCGAACAATCTCGTCGCGATTGGCGAGTTTATCAGTTGCCATGTTACTTCGATGCACTGCACCAAGAAGTCAGCACAAGAAAATCCCCGCAACTTTATCCTCGTCTAAAGGAGAACTACACGACGTAGAAATAGAAACGAAAACCACCTCCTTGGGAGGTGTCGCGTTGCACACGCAATACTGCGCAGGAGGACTCGACGCCGCCGAGGAGGAACGCATCTCCAGAGAGTCCATCACGGAGGAAATGCTGGATGCTTCAGAACCGGAAGCGACTGAGCGCGTGTTGCGTCTACAAAACGATAGAGGCATTGCGAAAGCATCCGAAGAGCTCTTAAATGCAAAGATGAGAATATCTAACGAAAATATCTCCCCCGAACGCCTCAAACAGAGCGAGAAACTCGAGCCAATGGACGATATCGAAGATCCATCCGAAACTTCTGCGATCATGGATGAGGACGACACCGATGCAGAAGGAACAATCTTAGCCATTGAACGAGAATTGAAAAAGCGTGGCGAAGGAGGAGTAAGCAACAGCGATGTTAGTGGCGGCGGCAAAAATGGTAACACCAAACGCAAACGCACGTTACACGTCCCTCTTTTCCCGGCGGGCAAAATACTCCACATGATTGACCTTGCCGCGGCAAACAGAGCCGAAGGCCTGGCGAACGAACAACCTCTCTTAAAAGAAGCCGTCCCCGAAGACGCTCCGCAACGTTTCGCCTTATACACCGACGTCAAACGAGAGGCCTACACTGCTTTATGGTTAAACAAAAACATGGCCTCGGACCATTTCATTCCAAGGTACGAAAGCGCGTTGAATGATATCTGCGTCCAGTTACGCTTGGACGACGCGAAGAAAGTGTAAAGTAAAAAATAGCGCGGCAAGGCGTCGCGCGTTGTAATAATAGTCGAATACCTTTTACTTTTTTTCCGTACTTTGATGAGGAAAAGAATTAATTCCTAACAAACTTCTTCACTTTCGGAAAACGTGCTTTCGTTCGCGACCTTTGGTTGTCCGTCGAACGGGAGACGGATTCTCGTCGTGGGTCGTCTTCGTGACCGATGGGTGCGACGAGCTCGAAATCGGCGTCCTCGAGCGACGAAGTGGTGCCTTTTTGCGCGGCGGATGGCGACTTTGAAGCGGGACAAAAAGGCGGAGGAGATTCGAGCGACGCGCATCCAAATGAGCGCGGCATGATGAGCAAAGGGATGATAAACGCGAATTCTAATCAACAGGGCGATGGAACAAAACGCACGCACGGCCTCGCGAGCTCGGAACTCGTCGACGAGAACTTGAAAACGAATTCGACAATGAACGAATGCACCAACGAAAATGGGACGAAGAATGCCTCTCCTTTTGAGAAGACGAGCGCAGCGACGACGCGAACAAAACAAGACGCCGGAAAGAAAAACAACACAGGTTTAGGCGTCGGCCTGGAAAATTTCGGGAACACGTGCTACTGCAACTCGGTGTTGCAAGCGTTGTATCATTGCCAACCGTTTAAACAGCTGCTCTTGGAATACCACGCGACGCAAACGGACTCAGACGCGAACTTGTTGTTATCGCTTGGCGGGTTATTTACGGAGATGTCTAAGAAAGAGGACAAAGCGGTGACGAGTTCGACGAAACGTGTCCCTGTGGTGGAACCGAAGAAGTTCGTCTCGCGATTGAAGAAGTCGGACGAACGCTTTAATTCGTACGAGCATCAAGACGCGCACGAGTTTTTGAATTATCTCCTGAATGAATGTTGCGAGATTTTAGAAAGAGAGAGAGACGAAGTGAAGGATAATTACGATTCGAAGAGGAGTTCGAGGACGAGTGATGGTGGAAACAGCTTAGGTAAGGGATCGTCAAGGGTTTCGAACGGTAGTCGGTTGAGCACAGATGAAGGGAGCAAAGCGATCCCAAGCGTGGGTTTAAAGAAGAAGGCGGTAAACGGCAGGGAAGATAACAAGAGCGTTACTACTAAAAACGGTTCAGGAAAACACGCCGAAAGTACGAATAGATCGTCAATACCAAACTCCGGTGGCATTAGTGACGCATTCAATATGCGAACGAAACCGCCCAGCAACAATGAAGAAAAAGAAAAGCAAACGTGGATCCACGAAGTCTTCCAAGGCGAAACGGTCAACGAGACCAAATGTTTGTGGTGCGAAAATGTCACGTCGCGATCCGAATCCTTCCTCGAAATCTCCGTCGAGGTCAAACCAAATTCCTCCATTCAACAATGCCTCTCAGATTTCTCCGCCAGTGAACTTCTTGGTGGCGAAGACAAGTTCCAATGCGATTCTTGTTCCGGTTTACACGAAGCGCACAAACGACTCCTCATCCGCACTGCGCCTTCGGTCTTGGCGATCCACCTCAAACGCTTCAAATACGTCGAATCTGTCGGGCGTTTGCAAAAGCTGAATCATCGGGTCGTCTTCTCCCGCGAATTGAAACTTCCGAACCTTTCGGACGACTCTACCTCCGTCGACGACCTTTATTGCCTCTTTGCCGTCGTCGTTCACATTGGCAGCGGCCCGAACCACGGCCATTACGTCTGTTTCGCCCGAACTTCTGGTTACAAAGCCACCGGAGGCGGTGCTACCGAACGATGGGTCATGTTTGACGACGAAACCGTCCAAGACATGAGCACGGAAGAGTTAGAATCTGTTTTTGGTTCCAAAGGTGGCCCTGGTGAAGGGGAAGACGGCGGCAGCGAACACGGGTACATTCTCTTTTACCAAAAAGCACGCGGCGAAGACGAGGAAGAGGCCTTTTCGGAAGAGGAGGAGTTTTTAACCTGAGATAGATGATGATTTTGTATTTGTATATATGTTTGTACGCTCGTATCCACGCGCGTGCGTTCGAGAGAGAGAGGACGGATGAGCGTTTCCTGCGCGTAAAAATCTCGTTTTTTCTCGAATAGATTTTTATTTTACCTCTCTCTAAAAGGACGAAAAACGTCCACCATCATCGACATTAAATTGGCCACCCCTTTTCTCCCCTCCAAGAATCAAAGAGGGCGACGCTTCGTCGAACGCGGAAGAACACGCGGCGATAGGAGGAAAACGATGGAGTTTTTTGACGCGAGCAAAAAAGAAGAGTCCGACGGAGAAGAGACGGAAGACGAAACGGAGGAGGAGAAACTCATCGAATTGGAACGGCGAAAATTTGGTGCACGCGACACGACGGCGACGAACGCCACTCCCGCCGACGAGAAAGAAGAAGGCAAAGACGACGAATTAAGGAAGGACGCGATCCCAGCGGTGAACGTCGTGCACGCGACGAAGACTCGACCGACGGATGAAAAAAGCGACGGCACTTCGCTCGACGCGATGCATGAGGTGGAGAATGCAGCACGAGACAAAGGAGACAAAGGGTCGACGGACGAAGACAACGGTCGAGAAGACGCGAGACCGACGACAACGGTACACGCGTTAGTCGAAAGTGTCTTGAAGAAGTACGAGAAAAGATCGGAATATACTCAGAAAGCGCTGGAATTTACCAGGAAAAGGGGGTTTGGTCCAACGAAACGGAAGCGCTCACTGGACGACAAAGAAGACGAAGGCGATGAGGAAGAAGAAGTCCACACAGACTCGGACGCGGAAATCGAGGAGGAAATCGTGTTTTTGAGACAAATCCTGAAGGAAAAGATGAACGGCGATAGTAATACTTCGATGAATAATCCACTCAATATCCCATCGTCTGAGGAAATCATGCGCGTGGTGGACAAGAAATTAGGTGAATTGAACGATGCGAGCGAAAATGCGAATAACAAGTGGGCATTTGCCGCGAGCGCTGCGGCGGCAACTGAAATCTTCGCGGCGAAGAAAATGGAGAAGGCGAAATGCGCCTTCGATGATGCCAATCGAAAAGCGCAGATTGCGGCGGAGAAGTTGCAACGCGCAGAGAAGCTGTTGCAAGTCGCTTCGGTGTTGGAGACGAGACAGAAACCAAATGGGGAGGAATTGAAAGCTAGTAAAATAGGAATGAGAAAACAACGTCGAGCACTGAAACAAAAGTTGAAGAATGAATTTTTGTTGGAAATGAATCGAAATGGTCACGATAATAGCATCGATACCGCATCGAGTTCAGATGATGACGACGAGGCTGAAGACGAGAAGGAGGACGCCCAACATCTTTCCAACGTCACCATAGAGGAGGGCCAAGGTGGCGAAGATGTCGAAAACGGAACGAAAAAGAACAACAAGAACGCGATACCACCACACCAACTTCGAGACACGAAAAATAGTAAAGAAGCGCCTGAACCACCATCGGAATATATTCAAAAAGTTGTTTGGTCCTCCGTGGACGCTTGTCACGTGTGTAACGAACCATTCATGGATTATTGGGACATAAACGACCAAATTTTAATATGCGACGGGTGCGACGTGCAAGTGCACAAAAGCTGTTATGGCGTTGAGAAGATTCCAGATGGGGAGTGGTTGTGCGCGGGGTGCGAAGATGGAGTTTCCAATCTCATCGAAAATGGAAGAGGTATGTGCGCTTTGTGCCCGACGCCGAAAGGTGCGTTGGCAAGAATCAAACTGAAATCGAAATTTTCAACTAATTGGCGAGCACCTGGATATCACGCGCATGTCGCGTGTGCGTTAACGTTACCTGAAATTTCATTCACAAAAGCTGTAGATAACGATAAAAAAGCTTCAGAATCCGGATCATCGGTCTTGCGTATCGATGCGTCGAAGCTCACGAGTTCGCGCATGACGTTGAAATGTGAAATTTGCGGAGAAGAAGGCGCTTGCACGCAATGCGCGATGAAGAAGTGTTTCAAGGCATTTCATCCGCTTTGTGCCAGAGGATCGCAGAACGCATGGCTGCGCCGCGCTGGAACTGGTCAGCCGATGGTGTTTTGCTCCACACACTCGAGCGAGCGATGGTTGCAGAAACGACGCGAAACGTGTTCGTTGCCAATCGATTCAGAGGTGAATGACGCGTATTTGACCGGTGGATCCGTTTTTTGGGGACCACACAATGCTGCCGTGCGCCCAGCAGCACAAGTGTTTGCAAATGCGACCGGAGAAACGACAGAAGCCATAGCAAACGAAGCACCTGGAAACATCGACGAGAAACGCCTAGTAAATACCGGCGATGGAAGCATGCGAGTGCTCAATTCGACAAACGATTCACACAGTGCAAAAGACCAATTGCAACAAGATAATAAAATGTCATTAGTACAAGAAAATTCTGTCCGGAAGATTCTCATGAATAAACCAAAGAAAGGAAAGCGCGGGAGTTTAGAAAACATAACGAACGGAACTATAGAAAATATAGTCCCTAATGCAAAATCTGCCATCGGGCGCGCGATGGCTATCTTGCGCAGCTTGAATTCAAAGTGTATGACGTTGTTCTCGCAACCGTTTCTTGATGAACACATGAAGAGCGATGTGCCGATTGATTCTATTCGTAACGTGCTTAAGCGCACGTTTGGCGCGTTTGAGGTCCCTGGATCGCAAAAATATAGCGAACCATGGAAAACATTAACTGTGGCGCAACGCGTCATCGCTCGAGATATTATCGCACGGCATAAGTTTCTCGGCCTTGCGTTTGCCATCCTCAGATTACCTTCTGGTTTTGGTAAGCGGTTGACGGTAATTAGTGCCATGGCTATTCAAGGCGAAAAGCCGCACGCTATTGTTTGCGACAACAAAGTAGACGCTTTGAATTGGATTGCCGATCTCGCTAAGTTTTGTCCAAAACTCCGGCAAGTGTCCATCTTGTCCACAGCTGATGCAAAAAATACTCTCAAAGGTACGGCCATTCAAAAGTACTCGTTTGATGTGCTTGTTATCACAACAGATATTTTGTTTGACGTGGTGATGAAACACGGTATGAAATTGAATGCAGACGGAACTCCGGTGCCTGCGGAGTACTCCGCACTGAGTCCAGAAGCGTTACACAGACCGTTCTCGAGCGCGAATTTCGATGGCGTCGATGGGTTTTGCAAATGGATTGCACACTTCGACGATGCGACGAATAAGGCTCGTTTCAAAACGAAACGCGTTATTGTGTTGCCGAATGATAACGATACATTCGAGTGCGAAGGCGAAAATTTTCGCAAGATGTTTCGTACGGTGCACGCCAGATGCGGCGAAGTCTATACGAAAGAGTCCGCGACGAATATATGGGCGCTTAGGGCTCAATCACTGGATTATACTCTTCCTACTGAAAATAATGGCGCTCAAGAAGATGACGAGGTACTGTTTTCTATGGAAACGCCGTCGGCGGCGGAAGAAGAAGAAGTTACATTCAACGAGATCACGGATACGAAAGCGCGTGAAATGCTCACCACGTACTTTGAGAAGGACTCGTTGCTTCAAGACAAGTTAGTTGAACCTCACGTCATGGAGATGCGGAAGTCTATCGTAAACGCAGAGGGCGAGTCAACTATCGTCGAACGCATGAAAGATTCTTTTTATGATATGGAACCGCAGAAGATATCGAATGGAATCCAAGGCGCGATGAGAATTGCTCGAGTAATCGCGACTCGTTCATTCGCGCGAACTTTATTCGTTTACGACGACACGAAAACGACAAACTTTCCCATTACCAGTTTCGCAGAGAAGGACAATTATTCCGTCCTCGATCCGTTGGTGAAACCTTTTGGCGCTCGACTCATAGATGCGGTTGAGTACAGAGACATAAGAAAACGAACGGTAGGTATAGTAAGCTTGAATGGTTTGAAAAAAGCATCTCGATTGACGCTCGGGACGCAGGTGTGTGTGTTGTACGATATCGACGCGCAAGCAGTTACAGATATCATCCATCCGAAGATCGCGCCATGTGATACGCGAGCGAAGGAAGATATCCCACTTGTGCATCTGAAAAGCAGCTCGAATGAAGAAGAAACATTCGTGAAATCGCTTGAAGATACGGAAGAGGCGATCGCGGAGTTCATGACCAACGTCGTCAACGAGTGCTCTCCAGAAGTCCAGCTTTTATCATCGCCGAGTATAATGGAAGAAGCGGACGACGCCACTGCAAAGATGAATCGACCAACGTGCGATCTAAATACCCCGTTTCCAAAGGAAAGTCACGAAACGTTCTGTTTCGGTTGTAAATCATCTAAAGATGGCGGATGTAAAGCTATCCCGCCGGCTTGGCTGACTCCGGAAGTCGCTTCGATTTGGTTGCAATGCTCGAAATGCCCGAACGCGGGGAGCGCCGGATGCGCCGGCGTTCTCACCGCGCCAAATCCAGAGGAACCGTGGGTTTGTCCCTCGCACAAATGCGCGGTATGCGGCGACATGTGTGGTGCATCAGAGAAGATCACATTACGGTGCGTCGAATGTGGTTTTGCGTATTGCGACACGTGCTCATCCGGCGCCGAGTTTGAGAAGGCGGATAAGAAAGAGTGGTCGGAAAAGAACGGGTTCGTTTTACCGACGCATTCAGAGTACGTAAAGTGCGGCGTGTGTTGTGCTGCGGCGAAAGCGCCAAGCGCGGTTGTCAAGAAACGCAAGACAAACGCGGCGACGTTAGTTTTATGAACCATCGTAGAAAATTTTCTAATTAAAAAAGTCATGTTCATCAGAAGTTGCGCATCTTCGGCACGTCTCCGTTATCATCTAAAATACCCAATCTAGAAATAGCCGCTCTCACTCGGCCTTCGCTATTCAAAGTTCCAAACGGCGATTCTGAATCGCTCGGCAAGCGCTTCGCAGCTGTTGGCGGAGGTCTCGGTTCTTCTTCGTCGTCATCCTCTACATCCTCGCTCTCTTCGTTCGAGAAATAGTGCTGTCGTTGTTGTTGTTCCTTCTTTTCTACTCTACTACCACTGAACGTCTTCTCTCTCAAACGGGCTTTCTCGTACATTTCCACCTTCTCCTTCAATTTTCTAATCTCAATCGCGTACGTCTCCGCGATCACCGCCAAAGTTTGTTTTTCCTTCTGTTCCTCCATCTTTCTCGCGTCTCTCAGTCGCTCCGTCGTTTCGGCACTCGAAGACGAAGACGAAGACTTCATTTTCGCCAACTCATCTCTCAACGCGTTCACGACTTCTTCTCTCTCCCTTTCCCGTATTCTCAGTGACTCCACTTGTCTCTCTAAACTCGCGTTCATCGTTTTCATCGCGGCTACATCCGATTTCAATTTTTGCGCGTTTCGCTCCGACTCTCTCCTTTCCGGGAAGCTTTCTGCTTTCAATTGCATCTCTTCCAATTCTCTTTTAAATCGCATCTCGTTCTTTTCCAGTCTCTTCTCCAGCGCGTCGTTCATTTCCAGCAGTTCTTCGCATCTGTCTTCGGCTTTGTACAGTAAATCTCTCACGCGTTTCCGTTCTTCTTCCGACGTTTCCATGGCTTTTTTATGCGCTTTCACGACTTTCGTCAGAAACGAATTCGACGCCTCGAGCGGGTCCTCTTGAGACCAATCGCTGTCGGAAAAACACTCTTCTTCTTCTTCTAATTCTTCTTCTTCGCCGAAAGAAAAATCGGAAAGAAAACGTCCATTTTTCTCCTTCGTCTTTATCGTCGCGTCTCTTCTTCCGGGCGCATTATTCGTTCGGTCTCGAAAGGACGTCATCGTCAGACTACAACAACAAAAGAGGGAGAAGAGGTTTTTTATCCAATTTCAAAAAGAGTTTTTCTCGGGCGACTTTTTTTTTTGAATTTTTTTTTGGAGACAAAAAAACAAAACCCTAAACATAAGAACGTGGTTTTTTTTACTTACCTCTCTCGATTTTCCCCATAAATAAAGAACGCAACAAAGAAGACGGAGAGCGAGTTTCTCATCGTTGACGACGCGCGACGAGAGAGAGAGAGAGAGAAAGAAAGACATCGTCGAGTTTGGTAATAGTAATAGTAGTGATATTCTCGATGACGTGAAGTTGTTCGTGGCGATGTGTGATGATTGTTGAAAAAGAAAAAACAGTTGATGATGATGATGATGATGATGCGAAAGAAAGACAAAAAAGACCCCGTTGACAAAAAGCGCCGCCGCGACCCTTTGCGCGGACGGGAATGGTCGACCCCGGAAACGAAGGACGAGACAACGGTTCGAGTGGTTTCGTATAACGTGCTGTGCGAATCGGCGGTGAAGAAATACAAATTTGAACTGTACCCGAAACAAACGAGAGACGAATTGAATCCAGAGAAGAGATTAGCAAAGATTTTCGAGGACGAGTTGAAACGATTGAAACCGGACATCATCAACGCGCAAGAGATCGAAGAGAAGAGATTCCAACGGATTAAGAGGATGCTGAAAACGTACGATGGATATTTTGTAAAGAAGGGGAGAGGGAAAACAGATGGAGTGGCAACGTTTTATAAGACGAGTAAGTTCGCGCTCTCGAAGACGATGCCGCAGATTCGAGTAACGCTGAGAGGTACAGACGACGACGCATTTGGGTTAGTTTTAGTGTTAGAGAATAAAAAGAAAAGAACAGTCGTTGTTAATGGAAATGCTCACATACTCTTTGCGCCGAAAAATGGGTTGGTAAAGTTGGCTCAGGTGAAGGAGATTTTGGAGGCGATGGAAAGCGCGAGGAGAAAGACGGAGAATGCAGCGTCCTCGAAGCAAAGACCTTCTTCTCGAGTGATGAAAATTTTCTCGTTGGATGGCAACTTCCTTCCAAATTCAGCGTTGTATAAATTTGTGGAAGAGGGATACTTTGATAAAATGTCGTGCAACCGAAGAAACATGGGAGGATATTTGAACGATAACAACGACGAAGAATGTTATGGCGGCGACGAGGACTCTGAAGAGGTACTAGGCCGTTCGTTCAATGAAACCAATTTGCAAAGTTGGAACGACAACTGCCATGATTTGAGCAATGCACATAAGAACGTATTCAAAGGATCACACATGTCAAAACTTAACCGAGAGAGCGGACGCATGCGCTCAGCGTATAAAGAAGCGCTGAAGGAAGAACCCCAATGGACGTCGTGTCACTCGAAATTCTCCGGGACGACTGATTATATTTTCTTCGACGAGAGTGCAGTTAAAGTCGAGAGAGTACTCAAGACTCCAAGTGCACGCAATTGGACCAATAATCCACACGAAAAGAGGTTACCGAATATGAAGTATCCAAGCGACCATTT
>PALY01000160.1 GCA_002707085.1 Deltaproteobacteria bacterium | reverse complement strand
GTTTTTTGTAAAAATGTGTAAAAACCCCGTTTTTGTGATTTTTGCTTCGAATGAAATGTCGACATATGGCATAGATGAAAATAACGAAATGGTTCAAAAATCATACGGTTTTATACAAATAATTGGTTCAAAAATCATACGGTTTCAAAACCGTAAAAACCGTATGATTTTTGAACCTTTCCGCGAAAAAAACACGCGTGGGTCAAAACACAGTATTATTATATATTATTATTATTAGCGCGAAACGAACCTTTATTACAACAGTTAATTTGGTAGGTCGAGAGAGACTCGTTGTATCAAAAACGTGCGCGTGGCACTGCTATTCCGAATGGCAGCGATGAGACTAATAAAAAATACCATTATTCCCTCTCGCTTGATTTTGGGTGGAGGACATTAATATTGACCTCATTTCGCTGGTGACGGAGAGGACGACTTTCACGTTTTCGGCGAGTCGTTTCGCGCGAAGGAACGAGCGAGCGTTCGCCGAGAAGATGTACTTGCGTCTTCTTTTGGTAGCCTTGTCGATGGAAGCTATCGCAGCCGAGGACAGTTTGGAAAGTTGCTCGATATCGTGGCGGCTGAAAGCGGACGTGCGGACGTATTCGTGCGATTCGCGAACGAGGACATTGTTGAGAACGTTGTGGTGGCGACGATTTGCCGAAAGGAGGTTTGCGTTGTTCTTTTGCTCCTGCGCAAAGGAAGATGATGTAGCAGAGTCCTCTATTCGACTCGCTTTGGCGTGTAAGAGCACGATTTCTAAACTCGCTTCGAGAGTTTCTAAGAGAACTGCAATCGCATCATCCTTCGTGGCGAGCGATGATCGCGTTTCAGCGTCAGAAGGCACGAAAGAATCTTTTTCCAGAAGCGCGTCGTTGATGTTTTCGTTTTCATCGTACACGTCGTCGTCTTCATCGTCTTCATCATCTTTTTCTTCTTCATACATGCCATCGGCTCGTTTCGCGTCCCAAATAATCTCGTCTCTCGCGCGGAGTTCGACGAGTAACTCTCTCCCAACATCTGAGGCTAAGCTCGCAAACATCGACACCGTTGGCACAGCGCCGGCATTCATCGAAGAAATTATCGAAGACACTTGCAACGACGGACGTTTCTTGCGCACGAGTAAATCTCGCTGTGCTTTACATATCGTCGCACGAACGATACGCACGCCTCGCAAAAGATTTTCCGCCGAGTCGCGAATGATTTGTGTTTGCTTCGCATACATCGCAATCTTTTCTTGCCTTCGCGCCTCGCGAACGCCGTAATAATCCTGTACGTTGATGTTATTGTCGTCGTCGGCGTCATCATCGTTATAAATAGTATTCCCTTTTCCAGTTAACTCTCTCGTTTCCGCATCTCCGCAATATTTCAAATACTTATCCATCGATGCTTCTGGTCCGCAAAATCGTACCGTCACGTGATCGAGCGTCTCCCGCAACTTGGGCGAATCGTTGGGTGAAATCTTCAAGAGCGAAGAGACGACGCACAAAGACGCTTCGAGCTCGCTTAAATCCGCCACGTGGGGTATCATCGCGCGATCCGCGAGTGCGCGTGCGATAACATCTCTGTGTCTATCGATGAATTGTTCGGTTTTCTGAACAACCGAGGCATACACCGCCTCTCTTCTCAGCTGTACGTGCTTGAAAAATTCTTCTCGATTCCTTTGCTTTTGCTCGTACGTTTGATTCTTTCCATCCACTTCTTCGCCCGCGAAGATGTCGTATTTGGCATTCTTGACGTCGTCGTCGTCTTCTACTTGCGCAGATAGCAACAAAGAATGGATCACTTTTAACGCATTGACGAAAACTTGGTGATGGCGTCTTCTAGAGAGCGGTAATGGAGCAATAGGCGTGCCGGCTTTCGCGCTCGACTCTGCGCATGCCGCGCCGTTCACGTCGGCGAAAGCGTCCATAGCATCGCAGTTTATTAAGGCATCAAACGCGCCAAGAATATTGTTATTCGGTTCGCTGAACGCAATTGCGTCTGGACATGCGATAGATGCCGTCATGAGTAATTTAATCGAGCTCAATATCGTTTTAAAGCGACTTTCCGCATAACTCGTTTCGAGTGCAAGTTCGGACATTTTCGAACTGGCGATGATATCGCACGCTCGAGAGAATATTCCGAGGCGCACGTACTCTCTTTCTAAGTTTGTCGAGGAAGATGAGGAAACATTATTTGTGCTACTCGCGAAACCAAAACTCGACGAGGATAGTTCACCGTTAGGCGTCGTCGTAACGCAAACCGCTGTGAGTATGGCTTCCAAAGCATCAGCTGCGGCCGATCGAGCCTCTTCGCTACCGTGAGAAACATCTCTGGAGAGTTGTTCGAGAATCAATCGAGCTTCGCGACGAATTATATCCGCGTTTGCCTTTTCCACGTCTCCGTCAAGAAGCACGGAGTCTGGGTACCCCGTTGGACCATTTTGGAACTCAAAACTATTTCTCGTTTTCTTACTCTCTAAGAAGCTCGAAGACCTCGGGTCTTCGCGAATTCTTCTACAGTATTCCAAGTATTCTCTCAAGGAATCAATCAATCGCATCCTCGAAACCGCGTTGACGCGGAATTTATGCGTCAACGATCCAAATATACCGCGCAACGTCGTGCGACAAGCGGACGCCGACAATGGTGCGGCATCTTCAAGCTTTTCCTTCGCAAAGTACGTCAATTTCTTCATGATTTTTGCCGCGAGCGAGCAGCACGCGATGGACTTGGGCGAATCCGCGCCCCCACCTCGGTTTGAATCATTTAGTAGGCGCATGCATCCATCCAAAACTTCGTACGCGAGAAACGCGCGATCGGTTCTTGGGCGACTACGCATATCGGCGGCGATTTGGTCCTCTCCTCCACCTTCGATGTTCACGATTTGATCTTGAGAACCGTTAATGGCTTGCACGAACTCTGCCGACGGTAACGCACGACAAATAGCCGTCGAAACGCACGTCTCCCACGCCTCAAAAGCACGACGTCTCGCGTTCGAGTCTTCAATCTCGAGATTCTTCGCGATAGAAATATCAGCCGCGGCTAAAATTGCACGTTCTCTAGTGCACGAAACGAGTCTCGGGACGCTTTGAGCGTACCTGTCGCCCTCGTCGATTAACGCCAAAGATACTGCCGAAAGACCGCTTGGACTATTGGCTGTTCGCGTGGACCTTTCTTGCCTATTGGCATCATTACCATCGTGCGCAACCGCTTCCGCGAGCAATTTACGCTTCAACTGCCCAATATCGGTGACAATATCTCCTCGGCTTGATGTTCTTTCGCAGCCTCCGCCTGGCTTCAAGTACTTTTCGCATCCTAACTCATCGATTGTTCGCTTCACTTCAGACGAAACTTGAGAGATGGCGCGAGGGACTAAAACGTTGTCGATGGATTCACCGAGTGTCAGCGCCGCGTCGAGCGCAGGCACGCGACAATCGATAGTATCTTGCTCGTAATGATCGCGTCGACGCAACGCTAACATAGCGTCGACGATATCCACTACCCACGTTGGAACCTCGCCTTCGCTTCGTTGGTTCTTGAGCGACGGAGAGTCTGCGACGAGCACATTTGTTGCCAATTCGAATATCCACGCCTTGTGGGCAGCAATGGAGATGCGTTTTTCGATTATTTTGCGGCTTGTAATTTGATTCGTATCGTTACTCGACACCGCAGCACGACAGGCGTCGTCTATCAACATCGGAAGAGCTTTCCACGATCGGAGGAAATCGAGCGTACTTGGCGCCGTCTCAAATCGTCGAGAACATTCAAATAAAACCTTTGTCCCAATTTCCGGTGCCCGCAACGGAACCACGAACGAAGCCGCCATCGATGGCGGACTCGATTCGAGACATTCAATAATCACAGTTGAGCACGTGAATGCGAGATCTGGTCGCAATGGCGTCGTCCTACACGCGCCGGTGATGTCAAATCCTAACAGTAACTCCGCGATGTTCGGCGAAGGATGCGATGTGATGCTTTCGTCTATTAAATTCAACACGCTTTCGCCACAGGCTTCAGCGAAGAGCTCGCGATCGGATCGATACAAGTCGCCGCTCTCATCTACATCAGAAGTCATCGGAGGCTGCAAGGAAAATGACTGCTCCAACAACGTCGCGCAGCCTTCGATCAATCCAGCTTGCACTTCCGGTAGAAGCATCCTTGGTAAGCCGTCGACGCGACGAGAGATTTCAGTGGTAATCTCTAAAGCTGCGAGCGCCAGTGCTGGATTATAGGCGTATTGGCAATATGATAAAATATCTGCAAAGCGTTGTCCTTCTTCTCTTGAAACTAAATAGACATCCAACGCCTTAAATCCAACGTCGCGCATGTCGTGTAAACGTTCCATGTGCTCGAGATCCATAGTTAAAGCCTTTGAAAGAACGTTCAAAGATCGCAACACGGCGTTTTCGAGAAATTCGCCATGCGGTTTCGATCGCTCTCGACTCAAACGTGTCGCGCCGATGGAGATGACGTCCAGGATACCTCGAAACGTGATGCCGTCGTGGAGGAAATCGAGAATCAAATCACGGCCAGGCGGTACGGAGTCTCGAGCGATGAGCTCGAGACGATCGCGCACCTCACCCGCCGCGGCTAATGGTAAGGATACGTTGAATCCAATTTCTAACGGTTGCCTATCGTGTTCGTTAAATTGACCTCGGTTTGAACTCGTTTTAATCGGAATAATCTTCTCTGCATCGTCTGCAACGTCGTAGAGTTCTAAGCACGAATGAAACGCGCGCAAACACTCACCAGCTAACATCCATCGTTCGGAATCATCCAAATGGCGTCTTCTTTGGAGCTGTTCAAAGACGTCAAATCTCAAAAATCTCGCATGGTGCCACACCGATCGTCCATTAAACGAACACGCTCCCGCTGAATCCATATCGAGCGCACCGTCCAAATAGCCCGAATCTTTCGTCGTCTCTAATGCAAAGTTAAAAAATCTCGCATACGCCAATGTTCCCTCGTATTGATTCTGATTTCGTTCCGTTTGATAATAATGATAGGCCACGTCCATGTTTGAGCCCGGAAGCGTAGGCACAATGGCCAAGGCGGAAGAGACGTCTTTTAGATCAACCCTCGCGTCCACTGGAGTGGGGACGTGTAAAGCTCCTTTCATTTCAATAAATCCCCACGCGTCGTTCGTTTTCTGAACGCACCCTTCGCAAAGCGCCTGGACGCAATTCAAGAGCGCGGCTTTCATTTTCGGCGGCACCGGGTCGACGTACAAATTCAAAAGCGCTTCGCACAAATTCATGTCCATGCGTTCCTCGAGGTACCGAATCCATTTTCGTCTCGGGTCTTTGCCCCTAGTAGCCGCGCCGATTTGATCGAATGAATCACCTCGAAAGGATGTCCCCATAGTAGTATTGCCGTCATTCTCACACGAATCGTTTTGGTTATGTTGGTTATGTTGCTGTTGCCCAGACGACGACGCTTTCGCGCCGGTGTCTCCTCTATTTTCCTCGAACTCCAGAGCTTGCGTAGAAAAGCACGCTGCTAATGCTTTCAAATATTTTTCTAAAGCTTTCACATCGGCGTCGTTCATTTCTGGCTCGCCCATTCGCGGGTCGTACTGTTGGCTTTCGCCCAAACCTTCGATTTCTTCGCTCACGAGCGATCGCATCGAACCGTCTGCGGCGTTTTCTTCCAAGCCTCGTGATAAATCGTATCTTGCTATGTACCCGGTGATACCTTTCAACAACTCATCCCAATTACATCCGCCCGCGCCTCTCGCTAAAATTTTGAACACAATTTTCGACCCGATATCGTTCTTGGAAACCGCAGTGCACAAATCGAGAAACGCCATGAGAGAATCTACGGAGTGCTCGAGATCGATGCACGCGTCTACTAATCGCAAAGCCGGCGATTGTTTGCTCATTTCGTAATCGTCCTGTTCTGGATCGTAATCTGGCGACGTCGTTGCGGCGTTAAAAGCAGCCGCTGATTCTTCGTTACTGACTAGCGAATGATCTTGTGAGCACGTTTCTGCCAAAGCAATCATCAGAGACGCCAATGCGCTCGTAGGACACGGCTCTTCGAATTCAGCGCCCACCTCTCCGTTTGAAATTTTATTCGCAGCTTCGAGTTCCATAAACGTCGGCGTACACGTCCCGTCCGTTAACGAAATCGATAGCGTCGGTCTATCTAAAGCTAAGCTCGTGAACTCCCCTAATACAGCGTTCGCGACGAGATGTAAGTAGTTTCTTCTGTTTTCTTCCCGATCGTCTTGAAATGCGCCGGTTTGTAAAATAGCCGTCATTGCATCGAAAGCGCCATCTCGTATCGAGCTCTTTGCAACCTCCTCACTACTCTCAAATCCAAGATGCATGGCAACGCATGACCACGCCAAGCGAACGATTGCGAACGGCGCGGGAGGGTTTGGTGACTTTACCGTCGTCTCGATAGATTTCAAAAACGCTTCTAACATCTTTCGTTTCGGGTTGTGCACTTGGTCTAAAATGTTCCGAACGTCTTCCAACGGCGACATCAACGACGTTACCGCGGCAAACAGCGTCGAATAGTACGTCGGCAAATAGTCCGGTGGCGTTTGCGAGGGAAAACGAATTTGCTCTGCAGCCCAACCGGCGAGTGAAAACACTTCCACCGCGTCCCCTTGTGACATCGGCGGCGACAAAGATGCCGCTAAAAACAACAACTCTGCGACTTGCGTCTTTTCCTTGGCTAAAACATCAGCGCGCAAGTTTGTCCGGTTGCGCGAGTCGTATACAATTTCAAACTTGTCTTCTTGCATAACTTGTACTTGCTGATTTTGTCGCTGTGATCCAAAGCCACCAAAAAGACCACCCATAGTAGGAGGCTGCCCACTCCTTTGAGCCGGCTGGCCGCCCAAAGGCCCGCCCGTCGGCGCTGCTCGAATCAACTTTGCCAATCTATTCACTAAAGTCTGCTGGTCAGAAGACGCCTCCGCTTTACCGTCACCACCACCAATACGTTTACCCATCAAAACTACATCGTCCACGAATCTCGAAAAGTCTCGAAACACGTTTCGACTCGCCTCGTTCGCGCCGCGAAAGTTATAGTCTCTCTCCAACGCTCTCACCGTTTGTCTCGCTCTCAACAAAACGCTCAAACTTTCCAAACAGCTCGCTCGTTCTTGAAAGATATTCCCGGCTGCAAACAATCGCGTTTGTGCGTCAATATCTTTCTCGCTGTCGATAGTACCCGTCGTTCTCCCGGCGCTTCCCGCCAACGTCTCTATCGCGTGAAACTCCGAGACGTTGAACGCGTCCGAAATCAAAATCGCATTCTCGACGTCAATATCACCCAAAGGCACGGTCACACCGCTCGACGGGATCACCGCCGTTCGAAAATTCACGATCTGTCGTCTCTCGCCTTCGTTTTTCGTCGGAATCTCCATCGGTCGTTGCAAACATCGCGCGAATCGATTCAAAATCGGGAACGTCGATTCCAGCGCCGTTGCAAAAGCGGTGATGTCCGCCGCTGCCGATTCAGACGACGACGTCGTCGTCGTCGTCGTCTGTCGTTGTTGTTGTTGTCGTCGTCGCGACGATTCCAATGCGAGGTGCTCGTGCGACTCGAGCGGTTTCAAAGAGAGGAGGAGGCTTTGGTAGCGCGCGAGACAGGAGAGGTCCGCCATGATGATGATGCGTTTGTTCCTCCTCCTCCAATCGTCTTCGTCTTCGTCTTCTTCTTCTCCGGTGTTTTAAAAAAAAACGAAAGACGACAGTCAAAAAAGAAGCCAAAACAGAGTAGGGTTTAGGGTTTAGTTTGGAATTTTTTTTTCTTTTTTTTGGAACGGGAGGACTTCTTCTTCTTCTTTTTCCCTTTCGTGTGAAGAGAAAAAGGCCACTCTACAGAAAAAGAACACGATTTTTTTTTTCCCACTACACGATGGTCAAGTACGCCCGAGAGTCCAACGACGCGACGAAATCGTGCAAAGCGCGAGGCACGGATTTGAGAGTGCATTTCAAGAACATGCGAGAGACGGCGATGAACATCAAAGGGAGAAGTTTGAGCGATGCGCAAGGTACGCGCTTCGATTCTTTTTTTTTTGCCTTCTCGCGCGAAAAACCCGGGGTGGAGGAAAAAATGGGCGCGAGTGAGGGCTCGAGAGCGAATGCGCGAAGGTGGAAACGGCGCGGAACGAGTGGAATTAGATGCTCGGATATTGGACGCGTTGGTTTCGCCCGGGTTTTGGTCTGCTCTTTGTGGTCTCGAGGGCCGTTTTTGCGCGCACGATTTGTTTTCGATTTCGCTTAGGTCCTCACACGATTTAGGACTAACTCGCGGCGTTTGTGGGGGGATGAGGACGAAGACGTTTTCTCGATCGTTTCGGTGCAACACGGGTTGTCTTTCCGAACATATAAAGCATTACTGACCCGTGACGCTTCTTTTCATAACGCTAGGTTTCTTGAACTCTGTCATGAAGATGGAGCGATGCGTCGTCTTTCGCAGATTCTGCGGTGGCGTTGGGAGAACGGCCCAAGCCAAGCAAGAAGGCTCCACGAACGGCCAAGGCAGATGGCCAAAGAAGTGCGCGGAAATCTTGATCAATTTGCTCAAGAACGCCGAGTCGAACGCCGAAGTAAAGGGTTTGGACATCGATAACCTTTACATCACGCACATCCAAGTCAACAGGGCTATTCCGCAAAGAAGACGAACGTACAGAGCGCACGGTCGCATCAACCCGTACATGTCTTCGCCGTGCCACGTCGAGCTCATGTTGGAGGAGAAGGAAGAACCGGTAGCGAGAGCGGAGGAACCGAAGAAGTACACTAGAAGACAACAAGCGAAGCTCCGTTCGGGCATCAAGTCCAACTAAGAAGGACGAGAGAAGGGAGAGTATTGTATAGTTTTCATAGAACAGAGAAGAGCGAGAGGGTGGTGACTTTAAAATTGTAGATCATAGCAAAACTTTAATTTAATATGGGATAATATAACCGTGTTAAACTCATTACACATCACCTAGGGACTATCGCACATCATCTAACTACCACTGCTTTACTATTAATTTCTACGCATGCCTACTGTTTTAAAGAATCTCTACACGAAGAGCGACGGCGTGAAGACAATGTCTCTTTTCACCAACTCGCACGCGTCGAGAAACTTCTTCTCCAAATCCGACTCTCCGATGACTTTACACGCCGCCGCGAGCTGTCGCATCAACTCCTCAATCCTCCTTATCGCACGTACGATCGACCCTTCAAATGCCTCGGTCATTTTCATGATTTCGCTGAATGTATTGCCTTTACACCAGGCGAGCATGACCTCCATCAAGTCCCAACGTAAACGTTCGATCGAGTCTTCGACGTCGATTTTTAACTTGCACTCCAACTGCTGTTTGAACACTTTTCGAGCCGCGTCTTTCACGTTAGAGTGTGCGCTAAACACTTCTTCGCTAACGTTCATACCTTGCCTCTTACCTCCCTCTTTTCCTCCTTTTCCTCCCGTTTTCTCTTTCCAAACGAGACACGAAACCGTAGCAACGAGCATGTGTAACGGCAACGCTTTAAAAGTACCGTTGAAAATCAACTCCGTGGCGACGAGTTCGTCCGCCCCAGCTAACTCGCACGCGCACCGACCTTTTGAAGTGACAACGCCGTCTTCAGAAACGTACCCTAGCCGTCTCAACACGCGTCGCATGCGTTTGAGCACGTCCGCTTTGATCATCCCAGACGCCACGGCGACTTCTTTTTTGGCGTGTTTGACCATATACTCTAAACGTCTTTTTTCGCCGTGCTTTCTGAGTCTTCCGATGGGATTTTCCGACGTTTTAAAACTATGGTTTTTCATCATCTTTGAAAGCGTTTGAATCTTCTGGACAATTTTCGCATAGTTTTTATCGATAACTTTCATGTCTTTCTCGGCGTCGAGCATTGGGACCACGACGACTTCCTTTTCTTTATCGTCATCCTCCCCATCATCTTTTTGTTGTTGCACTTTACTCCTTTCCTCGAACCGTTTTAAAACCTCTCGAATAGATGCGCCACACCTTGTTCGCGCTTCGATCGGGTACAAATCTTTCGGTAAATACACGCGTATCGACGACATGCAATCGAGTTGCTCGAGTGGAATGCGAATGACGCGAAACTCAACCGCGGGAAGTTCGTCCACCACTTGGTTTTCTTCGCACTGCAACATACTGTGTCGCTCTGAACTGTTCAACAACGAAAACGTCGAGTCGTTCCGTTTCAAAATTTCGCGATCGGTATCTGACAGTTTCAATTTTTCCGCGCATTTCACGAGAACGTCCACCAAATACTTTTGATGTTTGGTGTGTTTCTTGCTCCCGACTTTTTCAAAATGGACAACGACGCCCCAAACGCTATCGTTACCGTCTTCGACTGATTTCCTCAGCATTGCTTCGTCGAACGATAAGGCGTTATGCATTTCATCGTCACCTAACATTTCCTCCACGTCTTCCACATCTACAGTCATCCTCGTCAAAGCGTCCGTATCGGAGCTTGAATAGAGAGACGACCCGGGCGCGTCCACGCAGACGCGCACCAAGCGTCCAGGTTGTAAAAACGGCACGCTATGCGTTGGTAAATTCGTAATCGCGCGTCGTTCAATTGTCAACGCGTCTAATCCATCTCGCAACTTCACGTACTCCTTCACATGTTCCTCGTTTTCAATAGAAATATCATCTCTCTTCTTCTCTAAAAGCGCAACTTTCGCTTCCAATTGAGGAACTCGTCGCATATTTTGAAACTG
This sequence comes from Deltaproteobacteria bacterium, assembly GCA_002707085.1. Lineage (GTDB taxonomy): Bacteria > Myxococcota_A > UBA796 > UBA796 > UBA796 > UBA796. The sequence continues at coordinate 2,741 of PALY01000160.1, read as the reverse complement.
TGCGAACGAATTCATGATCATGTCTTCCGGTTCCGCGCCTTCCACGCGCATGAGATTCAATAACGTCGCGTAACTCACATGAAACGCCGAGTCCAGCGGGTCCGACCGGCCTCTCAACATATCCTTCGCCGTCGGCGCTTCCATTTTTTCATCCACCATGAGCACAACGAGACCTCGATCGTCCTTGCCTCTTCTCCCAGCTCTGCCACTCATTTGCGTGTACTCCCCGCTAGTAATCCAGCGAAACCCAGTGCCATCAAACTTCCTCGGCGACGCAAAGACGCACGTTCTCGCGGGCATGTTCAAACCAACCGACATGGTCTCCGTAGCGAACAAAACTTTAATCAATCCTTCTTGAAACAAAATTTCAATCACTTCTTTCAAAATCGGCAACAACCCGCTGTGATGAACGCCTAACCCTCTCCTCAACAAATTTGGCATCGAAGCAACCTGTGGCAACTTCTTATCGCTCTCACTTAAAGCATCCATCGCGTTCCAATAAATGGCATCGATCATCTCCTTCTCATTCTCATCGCACAAATCCACCTTGTGCAACGCATTCGCGAACGATTCGCACTCGCCTTTGTTAAACGCAAACACAATCACCGGATCGTAATTCCTATCCACAATCATCTTAATAATCTTAAACACATCCGTATTTTGTGCTAATTTTGCCTGAGTTCCATCCCCACCGTTCATTTCGCTCGCTTTCCTGGCCGCAGTCCTCGCTTGCGCCACCTCTGCGCCTTTCTCGTTCGCAATTGAAATAGCTTTCAAAAAATTATCCTCCTTAAACGTGCTCGTCTTATCCACGATTAGGAATATCCCATCTCCGCCGCTCGGATATATGTAATGCTCCAACGGCGTCGGCCGAAAATCAGTATACACGATGTGACACGGTGTATCGTGCACTTTACACACCCATTCGCTAAACTCTCTCGCGTTTGGAATCGTAGCCGATAAAAACACGTACTTCACCGTATCCGGTAACAACACGATGCTCTCCTCCCAGACCACCCCTCTCTCTTTATCTCTCATGTAATGAATTTCGTCGTAAATTACCCACCCAACCTCTCTCGTCACTTCGCCGCCTTTATACAACATGCTCCTCAACACCTCCGTCGTCATCACTAAACAACTCGCGTTTGGATTTATAACCGTATCTCCAGTCATCAATCCCACGTCAGAAAATTCCTCCTTCAACTCTCGATATTTCTGATTTGATAGCGCTTTTAATGGGCTCGTGTATACCACTCTTTGCCCGTCTCTTTGAGCCATCGCGATGGCGTATTCTGCGACAACTGTTTTCCCAGCCGAAGTATGCGCCGACACCAACACTGACTCTTGTCGTTCTAAACAGAGCACGGATTGCTGCTGAAACGTGTCCAACTCGAATGGGTATCGTTTAGCCGGGTTCTTTGGCATTTTCCTCGTCGACGGTTGGTAATTTGGTGGGCACACCATGTCATGTAAACACCCGTGTTGGAAGTTATTCGCCGGTGGAATCCGGACGCAGCCGGATTTCAGAAGGTAGTCTTCGTCCGTTTTTTGTCGTTGTTTCATTGACGATGAAGATACCTCCACCGCTCGCCTCTTACTCGTCGTCGCCGTCGCCGTCTCCTCGTCCTCCTCATCGCCGTCTCTTTTCCTGGCCGTTGACCGCGGCGACATTTTTTCCTCGTCCTTTCGGTGCCTGCGGCGGCGAATTTCTGATGACTTTTTGTTTGTAAAAAAAGAAGAGAACAAAAGAACGCGCAAAAGTGGAGTGTTCGCGATACGATGAATACACATAATATTAATTACACTCTTCATCGCGACCGCTTTTTTGTGTGTACTATTACTACTAATTACTCTACACGTGCTCACGTGTTTCGTGTCTGACCCTACCCGCGTGGCGCGCGACGAGAGGTGACTCCACCTCTCTCTCTTTCTCTTCGTTATTACTGAATCGCACAACAGGATTTCTGTTCCTCGACTTTAACAACCGCCGGATTCACGTGCGCTTCGATGACCTCGTCGAAGACTAAACTCAAATTTGTTTGCACTAAACTCGAACATTCAACGTAACTCACCGCTTTAATCCGTCGCGCTAACGCTTGTCCTTCCATCTCGCTGATTGGTTCGGATTCGTCGTCTCCTCCAGAATATCCGCCGCTGCTAGATCTACCAAAACTACCCGTTCCTCTCTTGTTACTCCCGCCATAGCCGCCATTGTCTCCTCTTCCTCCTTCTTGTCGTAAATCTAATTTTGTTCCCACTAAAACGATCGGCGTCTTCGGCGCTTTCGACCTGAGTTCTTGTAACCACTTGTGTTCCACGTTCCTGAAACTTTTCCGATCGATCAGCGAAAACGCGACGACGAAGCAGTCCGCCGCCGCGTAGCTCAGCGGTCGAAAATCTGCGTATTCGTCTTGTCCCGCCGTATCCCACAGTCCCAGGTTCACCACGCGTCCGTCGTGCATCGTCACGTTCTTCGAATAGTTGTCGAAAATCGTCGGCATGTGATCCGTCGGGAACGTGTTGGTCGTGTAGCACAGAAGCATGGACGTCTTCCCGACCGCGCCGTCCCCGACGACGACGCACTTGAGCGTCAAAAATTGCGGTTGTTCATCCGAGGGTGTTGTTGTTGTTGTTGTTCCTCCTCCGGACGTGCCAGCGCCGGTGAAGCCGTGACCACCATACCCGTGACCACCGTACCCATGGTCAAAAGACGTCGACACGCGCGATTGTTCCACCGGGTT
>PALY01000159.1 GCA_002707085.1 Deltaproteobacteria bacterium | reverse complement strand
TCAGTACATAGAAGCCTCTGTGGAGTCAGGATTCAGTCACGACTATGGCCATCTTGACCTGACCCTCGGGGATCATGCGAAGGAAGAAATTTTAGAACCCATTGCGCAGTGGCTAAGAAATCGAGAAGACGCGTGGTGATCACAGTTCGCCGTATTTCTCCATTCGACCTTTTGCTTTTTCCACCGGATATCGTTTCGCGTTGATTTCGAGCTTTTCGATCACAGCCTGGGCCAAATCAATGTCCATTCGGTGACACAAGTTCAGCAGACAAATTGCAACATCGGCCACTTCTTCCCGCACCTTTGCATTCCGCGATTCCACCGGAGGCTGGGGACCATCGTCCCGACTCCACAAAAAAAGCTCCAACAGTTCGCCAGCTTCGACACTGACGGACATCGCAAGATTCCGGGGGTTGTGGTACTGAGACCAGTCCCGATCCTCGTTAAATTTGGCCACTTGGGCACTTAGATCACGCAAGGTCAGCGTCTCTTCCATCACAACCCACCTCAGACTTGTTAGGGGAATGTCTCCTTACCCGTATGGAATCACACCGGAGTCCAACGTGATGTTGATCGGAACGACAATCCTTGCCCTTACTTTATCCAACTTCGCCGACGCAGCAAAGCGCCCGACAACCTTCGTTGTCGACACGCGTCTGAGTGAAGGGCCTGCTGAAAACTTCAGCCAATTGTACGTCGACTCTTACAAGCTAAGCGGACTGCTCAAGCCTTTGGACGCCAACCAAAGCATCTCTCCGCGTGCAACGGTCACCAATGACCGGATCGCAATCAACGACCGCATATTCTTTGCGCCCGGATCAAACGACATTCGTCCATCGAGTTTTCCCATTCTGGACCAAGTCGCCAACACGCTTCTAAATCGACCCGACATTGAGGAGGTTTCGATTCAAGGTCACGCGGCTCGGAATGTCAACGGTGACGTCAATCTTGCTCTGAGTGTCCGCCAAGCCAAGGCCGTGGTCGACTATTTGGTCTCTAAAGGCGTGAATGCAAATCGCATTGGTTCCATTGGCTTTGGCCAAAGCCGGCCCATGGGCGAGGCTGATACCAACGACCGGGTTGAATTCGTCATCGAGAAATGGTCAAAGAACCGCAGCAAAAGTGCCAGCGCACCCATCGTGCCAGCAAGCAACGGCAACGGAACCGCTAGTCTGCTCATCGAGAATGACCGGTCCTACGAAGCGGAAGTCGCAGTAAACGGAACCGTTATCGGAACCGTAGGCCCTTACACGGATGCCGCCATTCACGGTCTGAAAGAAGGGCTTTACGATCTGCGATTCACCCACACGACTGGGTACAGCTACTACAACGCGGTTCGAACCAGCGTCGTAAACAGCCCTATCGTACCGGGCGGAAACGGTGCAGCAGCAGTGCTGCCCAACGGTGGACAGCCTGCAGAAAAGACCAGCGAGTAGAGACCAAGTTGGACTCTGGCTGCTGCTGCTTTCATTCAGCGGCTGCAACAAACCCTGTGTAGGTGTCGGCTGTGAAGACGCCTTTGGTAGCGCACTGGTATCTCTGTTTCCGGGCAACATCGTTCCAGACGATGGCAGTCTTGATACTGAATCTGCCGTTTATACGCTGACAGGCACCGAAGCATTGGGGCCAGACTGGGACATCTTGGTCAGACCCGGAACGCTGATTGTGGGTAGCCCTACCGATAGCAGCGTCCGAAGCTACTCTCCAGAAACCGACATCGAACAAACCAACTCGGATGCAAATGGCCGCATCGATGGTGAACATACCGGTGACCATTTCGGGACCCATGTCGCCTCCATCTCGAATGCAAACGGCGAAAGAGACCTGCTGGTTTCCGCACCGCTATTTACCCCCGACGCAGATGCCAGACACAGCGGTGCTGTGTACAGACTTTCCGGTTTTGGTGATGGGTTTACGGGTTCACATTCAAGCGACGACGTCAGTTTACGAATCACAGGTTCAGATCCCGGAGGACAGTTCGGCGCACAGTTGACCGTTTGTGCGGACTTGGATTCAGACGGCGAACCTGAATGGATGGCCACTGCAGATCGAGATGACGCCTACGCATCATTTGCAGGCCAAGTCGTTTTAATTCAGAGCCAAGATGTCCAAGGCACAGGCAAGAATGCTTCGATCAGTGAGTTTTCCACTCGCTGGACCGGCACAGACATCGGCGAACGCGCAGGGCATGCACTTCTGTGCGATCAAGACCTGACTGGCGACGGAATCCCAGACGTGCTGGTGGGAGCGCCCTTTGCCGACATCGAGGATGAAGCGGTCGGAGCAGTCTACCTTCTTTCAGGATCCGATTTGCCAGAGACCGGAAACTTACGAGATGTCGCCCAAATTCAACTGAGCGACGTTGAGTCAAACGCTTGGTTTGGATGGTCGATAGCCGCTGGAGACATCGATGGAGATGGCAACACCGACCTTGCCGTTGGCGCGCCAGGAGTCGACAGTGGGACTGGCGTGGTCCGAGTGTGGTCTGGTGCCGATCTCCAAGCAGAAAACATTCCTCGAGCAACCTATACGCTGGTTGGAGAAGCACCTGGCGACTCATTTGGACGCTCCGTATTGCTCAACGACTTAGACGGTGATGGCCTGGACGACCTTGTGGTTGGTTCACCCTTTGTCAATCCAACGGACTCGCCCAACGCCTTTCAGTCGGGACAAGTGAGCATCTTTCGCGGATCGACTGAATTCGAAGACTGGGATCCCCAAATGGATGCACTGGATGCCAACGTAATTTACGAAGAAGCACAGCAATATCTTCGGACGGGGCGTCACCTCTTTGTCGGGAATTTTGATGGTGATGACCTCGCAGATCTCGCCCTTCTGCAAAGAACCGCCGTAGACTAGTCGAGAATCACGGCACACAGCCCCAATGCAGGATAGAGTGGGCGCCGGGGAAAGACCTATGCTTGAACAAGCTCTACATGTTGCAAAAGAAGCCGCCCTTGAAGCCGGAGCCGCAGTCCGCAGCTACTACAAGGACGAGTACACAGTAAAAGACAAAGGCGAGGACAACCCGCTCACCGATGCGGACCTTGCAGCCAACGAAATTCTGGAACGTAGGCTGCGAGAAGCCTACCCTGAGTTCGGCTGGCTTTCGGAAGAAACCGTCGACACGCCAGAACGTCTGGAAAAGACGCATGTATGGATTGTCGACCCGCTCGATGGCACCCGTGAGTTCACCTTGGGTATTCCCGAGTTTGTGGTCAGTGTGGGACTCGCGATCGATGGCGAAGCGATTCTCGGTGTCCTTTACAACCCCATCAAAGATCAACTCTTTACTGGAATCGTCGGCAAAGGTGCGCAGCTGAATGGCAAGGACATTCAAGTGACCCCTCATCCTACCCTTCAAGGTTCTCGTGTTGTTTGCTCTCGAACTGAAATGAAAAAGGGTTGGTTCGATGAGTTTACCGATGTACTTACACCGATCCCCGTTGGGTCCGTTGCATACAAGTTTGGCTTGGTGGCCGCTGGTGAAGCAGAATCCACGTTTACGCCACGCCCTCGTTCCGAATGGGACATCTGTGGTGGTGTGGCCATTGTTCATGCCGCAGGCGGGCGATGTTCCAATCGTCACGGCGAACCCTATGCTTTCAATTGTGTCAAACCACTGGTTGATGGTGTCGCGGTAACCAACACCACCATCCACGACTCGATCTTGGGAATCATGGACCGATGAACGATCTGGATTGGTGTAAAAACATGCTGCCCAAGGTGTCTCGCACCTTCGCCATGGGCATACAAATGATGCCTGCTCCCTTCGAAAGCTGGATCACCATCGGGTACCTGCTGTGCCGGGTCGTGGACACCATCGAAGACACAGAAAACTTGGCATGGCCCGTACGGAAAAACCTTTTTGACGCCTTTGAAACCGCACTTCAATCGGGCGACATAGCAGCATTCAACGCTGGATTGGATGTACTTCCAAACAATGATGACGGAGAGCTGTGTCAAGGGCTGGACCGGATCTTGAACTGCATGTATACGTTTCCCGAACCCGTCCAAGACTCGTTGCGGAAATGGGTTGGCGAAATGACTGGTGGTATGGCCATTTATGCCAAACGCCACACATTCACCCAAGGTCTGACCACACTCATGGATATGACCGACCTCGACCGGTATTGCTATTTTGTGGCGGGAACGGTTGGACACCTATTGACGGATCTGTTTCTTTTGGGCGCCCCAAAAACCCAACAAAATGCCAACCGACTCCGTGAACACAGCGAAGGTTTTGGGCTTCTGCTCCAAATGACCAACATCGTGAAGGATGTCACAGACGACCATCCAAGAGAGTGGTGCTTTATTCCTGCATCTGTATGCTCACAGATGGGCACCACGAGCGCACAGTTACTCGACCCGACACATTCCCGGGCAGCCCAAGCGGCTGTAGACCAGGTCAACCTGCGGGCCCGAACCTATTATGCGGACGCCGTGGCCTACGTGTTGGCCCTACCTGAAACTGAAGTAGAACTGCGGCGTTTTTGCCTCTTCCCAATGCTTTTGGCAGGCCAAACCCTCGATCTCGCCCTCGGAAACCCAGCGTGCATCACCCCGGACCAAGCCGTAAAAATATCCAGACAAAATGTGATGGAAGTCGCAGCACTTGTGGAAGACTTGGTGGATGATGACCTTGCGATTGCAGCCCTAACTCTCATCGAACCCGCACAGGCATAATGCGAACACTAATACCCGTATTAATGGCCGTAGTACTGGACCTGGTGGGGTTCGGTATCGTTATTCCTTTGCTGACATTTTATGCGCTTGAATACGGTGCTGGGCCGGTAGAAGTCACCCTGCTGATGGCTGTATATTCCTTGGCTCAGTTTCTCATGGCTCCAGTTTGGGGCGCCCTCTCTGACCGATATGGGCGACGTCCCATTATGTTGTTTAGCATTGCCATGGCGTCGATATGCTTGGCTGGGTTTGCCTGGGCTGATTCACTGTTGTTGCTTTTTGTCTTTCGAACGCTACACGGTGCGGCTGCTGCCAACATCTCCACCGCTCAAGCCTGTGTCGCAGACGTGACTTCAGCAGAGAACCGGGCAAAAGGAATGGGGCTTATTGGTGCCGCATTCGGGTTTGGCTTCACCATCGGTCCCTTTATCGGCGGGGAACTCTCGGTCGTCTCTTTGTCGACGCCCATCTGGGTTGCCGCTGGCCTGAGCGCCCTAAACTTCGTCTTGGCTGTGTTTCTACTCAAAGAAACCCGTGACCCCAACACGGAACGCCCAACACGCTCGATTCACCCAAAAGCGTTTATTCAGGCCATGCGCCATCCCGTGATCGGTATGTGTATTGCCCTCACCTTCGTCATGACCCTCGCCTTTGCAGCAATGGAAAGCAGTTTCACGTTGTTTGCTGAAGAAGTACGCGGACTCGATGCCAGGTCCGTTGGAAGAATGTTTGGTGTGGCGGGTCTGACCATGATCGTTGTCCAAGGCGGACTCATTGGGCGACTGGTAAAACGATTCGGAGAAGCGCCCTTGGTTCCAATCGGGGTCACCCTGCTGGCTGTAAGTCTGGCCATCCTGCCATTTGCACCGCCACCACGTTGGATGACCATCGTGTTCGTCATCATGGCCATCGGACAAGGCATCGCCAGCCCCAGCTTGCATAGCCTTATTTCCAAAGGTGCTGGACCCCACGAGCAAGGTTTTGTGCTGGGAACGAACCAATCCATGAGTGCACTGGCGCGCGCCGTGGGGCCATCGATTGCAGGCTATGTATACTTGGTGGGTCCTGCGATGCCATTCTTCATGAGTTCTGCCGTCCTGACCCTCAGTATCGGCCTTTCTATCTTGGCCATTCGACAACGAAGGAAAGCTGCCTGATTCCTGCGTTACGCTATAATGTTGGAACCGGGGATTTATATGAGATTGTGGTCTGTCATAGCGCTGCTTTGTGCGGGAATTGGATGTTCGGAGGATTACGACAAACCTCCAACTGATCCTCCAGACCAACCACCGACTGCACAAATCAACGTCCCCTTTGAGGGTGAAGAAATCGCCAACGGCGCCTTCTTTGTGGCAAGGGGTCAAGCCGTGGACAAAGAAGATACCTTTGAGGATTTACGGGTCACTTGGTTTGTTGCCGGTGAAGAACGGTGCCCACCTTCCCCACCTGATGCAGAGGGTTCCACCCGCTGTGACGTGTCATTTTCATGGGACAAGCAGTCCATATCGATGCGCGTAGAAGACTCGAATGGAAACACCCACGAAGATGAGATCAATATCGTGCTGGTGGAGGCAACGGCCCCATCCGTCAACATTACGGCGCCAACCGAAAATGCATCTTTTCGACAGACAGACCTGATCACCTTTGAAGCCCAGATTTCCGACGGAGAAGATTCGCCGGAAGGTCTCGCTGTGTATTGGGAGTCCGATCAAGATGGCATGCTGGACCTATCGCATACGGTTTCAAGCGATGGCACTGTGACAGGTTCAGGATATCTATCTGCCTCAACGCACGTGGTTCGATTGTGGGCGGAAGATACGTCTGGAAGACGGTCTCAAGATGAAGTCATCGTCCACGTATTTCCGGAAGAGCAAGCGCCCATTGCCACCATCACACAACCCTCTGATGGCGCAGAAATCGTGGCGGGTTCATTGGTATTGTTTCAGGCAACAGTCGGAGACGAGCGTGAAGAACCAAATGAACTTCAAATTGAGTGGTCATCGAATGTGGATGGAATCCTCAATACCGACGATGCGAGCTCTTCTGGCACCGCTGAATTCAGTACAGCCGGACTCAGCTTGGGCGAACACGCCATCTCCATTGAAGCCACAGACTTGGATGACATGAATACCGTACACAGCGTCATCATCTCTGTGGTCAGCGAAGAGTCGACAGACACGGGCGGAGAATAGGCACCTATTCCGCTTCCGCACCCCCCGATGCATCCAACACAGAAGTCACCGAATCCACATCGGCACCCGCGTGGTCGAGCACCTTGAGCACTTGCCGCCTCAGATCCGCACCCTGTCCTTTATCAGCCGATTCGATTGCATCTTGTAAGGCCTGGATGTCGCCCAACTGTGTCTTGGCAGCCAGCTTTGCAATGACGGCTTTTCCAGTCGGGTCAGGAGACACCTCTTGGGCCATCGCCAATGCTTGTTCCCACTGCCCCTCCAACGCGTATGCGAGTGCATAAGGGGCCATCAGCTCTGCAGACCGCTCGCAACCGTGGACCAGCCCCTTTTGGGTTGCCTCAATGGCAGCGGCCGGCCCATGTGCTTTCAAATGACTCCGACTGAGGTTGAAACAGCTGTGTTCGAATGGCATTGGATCTTGGCTGACTGCTTCAAGGTACCAGTGTGCGGCAGCCTTGGACATGCCCTGATCATCAAGCCATTTTGCCAATGCACCCTTGGCATAGCCAGAGGGGGCACGTTCAATGGAAGCCATCCATACAGAGGCATCATTCTTCCAGACCGGCGCCTGACGAACGCTGAGAACCACGAAGGCCACGGCGGCCAGCTGGGCAATCCGCCGTCCCCCCGGCCTGCGCGCGACAACCGCTACAGCCCACCCGATCCCCACCATGGGCAGATAAAGATATCGGTCAACGACTGCACCCACGTGGGCAACGGCAGCCCATGCAGGCAACAATCCCAAAAAGGCGAACGCAATTCCCGCTCGTGCAGAGGAACCTCCCACCTTGCCAATCCACACGAGCAGAACGATGGCCAGACCTGCTGTGGCCCATGGGACAGCAGGCAGCCATCCAAAGTGAATGACTGGTGCGATATCAAAAGGGACCAGCAGCTTGTCCAAATAGAACGCCAAGGATGGAAGACCGACGGTTTCAAGCCGAGACCATTCCGCTTGTTCAGGGACCCCCACACCGGCATTCATGCGCATCAATAGGGCGATACCGAATCCACCAAGCACAGACAAATGAGCGCGCCAGCTTCCCCAACGCCCCCAACGAGCGTGGCATGCAAACGCCAAAAGAATGGGAGCAAAGACCACACTCTCTTTGCACAGCATGGCGGCACAGGCGGCCAAAGCTCCCCCCAACAAAGCCATGGTTGACGGCCGTTGTCGGCTGAGCAGGTTCAATGCAATCAGCAACCACGTCACCGCCATAGGGTCGTTGCGTGCAGAGATAAATCCGACAGCTTCAAGCTGTGTAGGGTGTAGAGCGAAAATCGCGGTCCCCAGAACCGCTGCCAATGAGTCTTGGACCACCGACTGTAGAAGCTTCAGCAAAAAGAAGATGGATGCACAGTGCCAAAGTAAATTGTGCAGGTGGTACACCCAGGGTTCCAAACCGGCCACAGATCGAGAGAGCGTCAAATCCACCAACATCAATGGGCGGTAGTAGCCGGTCTTCTCATCGGCTATCGGGGTGGCGCCCCATAAATCAGTTTGAAACATCTTGGGAATGTTGGAAAACGAATCCGTGAGTTGATTTTGGAGAATCAACAGGTGGTCATCCCAAACGAACCCACCACCAAGCAGTGGCAAATACACCACACAAACAGCCACAGCGAGGATCAGTTTGGCCAAACGGGGATCAAGTTGTTTCACGTCTGCACCATAGCGGTTTTCGCGTTTCTTGGGCGCATCGACTGGATCCATTGAGCCGACGAACAGCTTTTTTATCGAAAATCGTCAAAACGGACATTCTCTGTCCACCTTCCATATTGATCTATGTGAAGAGTCTTTATATACTGAACACATGTTCAGATACTTAGTTGCACATATACCCACGTTCCGGCTCGACCGTTGCGGGTGGACCAGAGACCAAGCCGCCATATTGGTCTCGGAGCAAAAGAATGCCTTGCGTGTGGTGGCTGCAACCCAGAAAGCATCTCGACATGGCATACGAATCGGAATGACCGTCGCAGCCGCCCGCAGCCATCTACCCACCATCGAAACGGAACTGCTCAATCCAACCGACGAGTCGACAGACCTGAGTGCATTGACCGAACAGTTGCTGCGAATATCACCCGCCATTGCTGCACTGCCGCCCGATGCGATGGTGGCTGAAGTATCTCGGCAACCTGAATCTCGAGCCGGACATGAGCGAGCATTGGTCGAACGAATCCGGATTCGTCTACACCAACTGGGCCACGAAGCACACATTGTGGTTGCCAGCGATCCTCATACCGCACTCACCGTTGCCAAATGGTCTCCCCGGACAAATATCATCCCTCCAGGAGAAGAACGTACAACCCTTGCCTCTCTTCCTCTCGCAGCACTGGAGCTACCACCTCCCGAACATTCTCTGCTCACCGGCCTTGGACTCTCAACCATTGGAGACTTTGCTGCACTTCCTCCGTCCACGGTTGTGGGACGACTCGGCCCCGTCAGCATCACAGCACACGCACTGGCTTCTGGCAGAGCCACCACTCCCACCATCACCCCCTGGTCAAAGGACGGCCCCCTCGTTCTTCGCCAAGATCTACCTGCACCCGTGTCTGAACTGGATGCATTGCTGTTTGTAATCAATGCCTTGGTACGTGATCTCACCACCCGGCTGGTAACCACAGGCCAAGCCACTTCTCAGCTACAACTTGATTTCGGCTTGGGTGGGGGTCGATACCAGTCCATTCATCTTCGCCTTGGCTCCCCCACTCGCGATCCTTCCATCATCCTGGAACGCATTCGCCACCGACTTGAACACATCAAACTTGGTGGTCCTGCCCTTCACCTCACCCTCACCTTGCCTCATCCCACCCTCTTCGATGGTCATCAACTTGATTTGCGGGATCCCCTCCGCACAGACGAAACCATCGACAACGTTACGGCTCGACTCCAGGACGCACTTGGGTATCGAAGCGTACTCTCAGCCCGCACCATCCCCCGCCATCGACCGGAGGGGGCGTGGCGTCCCGTCCCCTTCGGTACCACCATCCCCTCCGATCCTAGCCACGCAGCCCAATCATTGGCTCTCTCTCTCCACAATGACCCGGTCGATGCATGGCTCGGCCACCCCGAACCACCTCAACCGGATCGCCCCCCCATATTGTTGGCCCCTCCTCAAACTGTAGAGATCGAGCCAGGCCCCTCTAAAGATCTACAGCCCGTGTCTGCGATTCATGTCGATGGACGATGGCAAGCGGTTGCTTCTATGCGGGGGCCTGAACAAATTTCAGGAGAGTGGTGGTCCAAACCATTTCAACGAACCTACTGGAAAACCACATTAGAAAATGGACGAACCGCCTGGCTCTATCGAGAACATGGACGTTGGGTCGTTCACGGATGGTGGGACAGGTGAACGCTGCAGAATTGGTCTGCCGAACCGCCTTCTCCTTTCAAGAAGGCGCAAGCCAGCCAGAAGAGATTGTTGCCCGCGCAGCCGAGGTGGGGCTTCACGCAGTCGCCATTACAGATCGCGATGGCGTGTATGCCATTCCGCGGGCGTACCGTGCAGCTCAGAGCCATGGGGTACGCATTCTGCCGGGCGCCTTACTCACCATTGAAGAAGGGCCTGGAGTATCGCTACTTGCTCACAATACAGAAGGGTGGTCTCACCTCACCCGCCTGATCACCGAGGCCCGAACCAACATGCCAAAGGGCTGGGGGCAGATCCCTCTCCAGTCCTTATTAGAACAAGCACAAGGCCTAGAAGCCATTTTGATCGGAGACTGGTCTACAGAATCAACCAAGAAGATTCGAGAAGCTTTCGGTCACCATGCTTCTCTCGCCCTGACCCGTCGTCTCGATTGCCACGATCCCGCCATTTGGGATGCCCGTTCCACATTATCAAGCCGCACAGGAGTCCCGTTGGTGGCAACGGGAGATGTACTCATGCATTGTCCTTCAAGACAGCCACTACAAGACGTCCTCACATGCTTGCGACGAAGATGTACGGTCGATCAAGCTGGAACTTCGCTGCAAATCAATGCCTCTCGTTTCCTTCGAGGGCCCCCCGCCCTGACACGAATGTTTCACAGCGCTCCTCATGCTCTGGAACGAACCATAGAGATCGCAGACAGGTGCAATTTTTCTCTGGGAGATCTTCGATATCTATACCCACGAGAAATCATCCCAAATGGGTGGACACCCATCTCGTGGCTACAGAACCAAACCGAGCAGGGATTGGCTTGGAGGTATCCCAACGGTGTACCCAAACCGGTACTTCATCAAATTGAGCATGAACTCAAGCTCATCGAAAAGCTCGATTTTTCATCCTATTTTCTCACGGTCTACGACGTGGTTCAATTCGCGCGAGACAGAGGGATTTTATGCCAAGGGCGCGGGAGTGCCGCGAATTCAGCCGTGTGCTTTGCACTCGGCATTACCGCTGTCGACCCTGCATCATCCAACCTTTTATTTGAACGCTTCATTTCAGAAGAGAGAGGAGAACCTCCAGATATCGATGTGGACTTTGAACACGAGAGACGAGAAGAGGTCATCCAATACATCTATAAACGGTACGGCCGACATCGAGCCGCCATGGTCAACGAGGTCATCTCTTACCGCAAAAGATCAGCGATTCGAGATGCAGGAAAAGCGCTGGGACTCGACTCAGACCAAATCGATAGACTGGCAAAAGGATCTCATTGGTTTGATCAAGACACCATTGAGCCTTCAAAACTCCAAGAGGTGGGGCTCAACCCCACAGACCATCGAGTTCGACAAACCATCCAAATGGCCAAAAGTCTCCGGGGACTCCCCCGGCACGTAGGCATCCACTCAGGAGGCTTCACAATATCCGATGGCCCTCTGATAGACCTTTGCCCCATCGAACCCGCAAGCATGGCCGATCGAACCGTCATTCAATGGGACAAAGATGACATCGACATCGTGGGATTCATCAAAGTTGATCTGCTGTCCCTTGGAATGCTGACAGCCATTCAGAAAAGCTTTGGCTTGATCCATAAACATTGGAACCGTTCCGTCACCTTAGCAACCACGCCATCCGAAGACCCCTTGGTGTACGACATGATTTCCAAAGCCGACACGATCGGTGTGTTCCAAATCGAAAGCCGGGCGCAGATGTCCATGCTTCCCAGAATGAAGCCGAGATGCTTCTACGATTTGGTCATCCAAGTTTCCATTGTCCGGCCTGGACCGATTCAAGGAGGCATGGTCCACCCATACCTACGACGCAGAAAGGGTGAAGACCCCATCACCTATGCACACCCCGCACTAGAACCCATTCTGAAAAGAACCATGGGCGTACCCATTTTCCAAGAACAGGTCATGGCCATGGCCGTTGCGGTTGGCGGCTTTTCACCTGGACAAGCGGACGAACTGCGACGAGCAATGGGGGCTTGGCGAAAACGAGGAACCCTTGGCCCCATGGTTCAGCAGCTTCTCAACGGTATGAAAACAAATGGAATCAACGACGACTATGCACATCAGATCTGTGAGCAAATTCGGGGTTTCGGAGAGTATGGATTTCCCGAGTCTCATGCTGCGAGTTTCAGTCGACTTGTCTATGTCTCTGCGTGGATAAAGCACCATTACCCACATGCATTTTGTGCCGCACTGCTCAACAGTCAACCCATGGGGTTTTACTCTCCACGTTCACTGATAGATGACGCACGTCGACATGGAGTTTCAGTCCTTCCAATCGACATCCAAAAGAGTGATTGGGACTGCACCATAGAACCCATTGAAAATGCCCAACAAGGACTCAGGCTGGGACTCAGACAAATCCGAAAACTCAAGAAGTCGGCAGGTCTTCAAATCGTAGCATCCAGAGAATCAGACGGCTCTTTTCTCAGCATTGGAGAACTACAAAGAAGGGCCAACTTAGATCGAGGAAGCATGAAAGCACTCGCAAACGCCAATGCACTTCACTCTCTTTCAGCGCACCGTCGTCAAGCAATGTGGTCCGTACAAGGCCTATACGACCTGCCCCTTTTCAAAGGCCTACAGCGGCCCGACGGAGTCGCGTTGACTCCACCCAGCGCCTCAGACGAAATGAGAGAGGATTTTCGAAGCCAAGGCCTCAGTTTGATGCACAACCCAATTGGCATGGTACGGTCCAGACTCCACCAAGAAGGCTTTGTCGATGCCGCTTCTGTTCGTGCAATTCCTGGTGGCCGCACAATCCGAGTGGCAGGCATGGTGGCACACCGACAACGCCCCAACACGGCCAATGGCATTATTTTCATGACATTGGAAGACGAAACGGGATTGCTCAATGTGGTCATAAAACCCCATGTCTTTGAACAACACAGAAAGACCATACTGCAACACAATTTGTTGGAAATCACCGCCAAAGTTCAGCGGGACGGAGACTCCATCAGCCTACTGGCCACTCGGTTCTCTACACTCAATGTTCCTGAACCTGACAATTTGAAGAGTAGAGACTTCCGATAATGATGGTACCATTCTGAACATCATGCGCTGGACTCTTCTACTACCCACCTGCTTCGCTCTGTACGCCTGTGACACGGGCTTCATCAATGATTCGGACAAAACGCCGGATACAGGAAGCCGCACTCCAATCGATACAGACACTTCGGATCCGGAAACGGATGACTCAGGTGTGATTCCAGACACCGGTGAAGAGCCACCTCCCGAGATTGCAGACGCTCACCCCCGACTGTTCTTTTCTCCTGGGGATGTACCTCGCCTACAAGCGAAAGTGTTCGACTTTGAACGCGCTGAAATTGTGACAACGTGGGACAGATACGTCGGCGAAAGAAGAGACGAAACCTCTCTCCCATTCGCCGAAGGCGCAACCCCATTCACCACACCAGAGGAGTGGGCAGAAGCGGGCAGCCCATTGCCCAGTCTTGCCATGTACACCTTGTTCACCGAAGACGAGGCAACATTCAACCAAACAACAGCATGGCTTCTTCGCTTAGAAGCCCAAGACATATGGGGCCTTGAAGAAAACCTACACGCTGGACGCGGTGCTGCTCAACTCTTGCAAGCCACCTGCATCGCATACGACATGCTCCACGACACACTGGAACCCGAAACTCGTGTTCAAGTTCGAGGAAAAATCGTTCGCCAAGCTGGACGCTTGTATCGAAGCCTTGCGGGTGCATCTCCTGTTCCCTGGGCAAACCAATGGAGTGGACGCGATGCTCAGGTGGCCAACACAGCCCTCTTAATGGCTGGACTGGTTCTCCAACATGACCACGAACCATCTGCCGAATGGCTGACCCGCAGTCGAGAATTCATCACCACAACCATGGACCATCTTGAACTGATTTCAGATGGCAGCTGGCCCGAAGGCCCCAGCCTTGGGAGCGACGCACTCAACAGCCTGTATCAAGCCCTCTCTTTGACCAATCGACACTTCGGCGATGAATGGAGTACACACCCATGGCTTGTGGCACGCAGTGAAGCCATGCTGAGAAACACTCGACCTG
>PALY01000158.1 GCA_002707085.1 Deltaproteobacteria bacterium | reverse complement strand
TTGATCTGTTGTTTATTTGAAGAAAGAAGTTCGAGAGTTTAAAGAAGACAGCGCGTAAAGTGAGTACACGGGAGGAAACCACTCTGAAAAGAACTCCCAGGGCTACCCCCCGAAAAGACGAGGGTCTTGCGCGATGAATTTTGCGCAAAGACGCGAGGACAAAAGACCTGAACAAAAGCAAACGATTCGACGTTTCGTTTTGATGCAGAGAGAGTATCACCGCGCGATGCGAATCTGAACTGTTCCCGTTTTACTTCGCATCGTTTTCGTACTCATCGATATGCGCGCTGATTTTCCTTCGCCTCGTCGTGAAAAATTGGGCGCACAAAAAAAGCTCGTCCCTCTCTCTCCATCTCGCCTACATTAGAGAGAGGAAAAAGTATCGGAAATCTCGCACTTTCCCCCTCACGCGAGAACAAAGATATGCACGAATTTCGCTAAAACGTACCTCGACGTCGTCGAACGACCATTTACCGAAGAGTTTCACTTCTTGCGTGGCGAGTTCAGCCATGATGTGCGCGCGCTTTGTGTCGCGAGGTGCTCCTTTTCACGCTTTTCACAATTGTAACTTCCTTCTTTGTTGTGTGGCCCTTTTTTTTTTTCGTCGTCGTCGTCGTCCTTTTTTTCCTCCTCCGTCCTCCTCAAAAACAAAAAAAAACAAAAAAAAAAAACAGAAAGAAAGAAAATCTTCTTCTCGACGAGACTTTCTCGATAAAAAGAAGAAGAAGACGGTACATGAAGAAGAGATAAAAATGGCGGGGAAAGCGAAGCCGAAGAAGCACACGGCGAAAGAGCTGAAACAGAAACAGGACGCGGCGTTGACGAATAAAGGAGGCGGTAAAGCGGGCTTGCAGGACCGGAAGGGAGGTGCGGCGGGTCACGCGAAATTCAAATGTCCCGTCTGTGGCATGGCGGCTCCGTCTTTGAAAAGTGGGGAACTGCACTGGGACTCGAAACATGCAAAACTGCCGTTTAAACCGGAAGATTGGTCGGATTTGCACGCCATGCACGGGGGGACGACGAAAGGTGTGGCCGTGAAAGGCGCGGAGAAGGAGAAAACCATTCACGAGCTGAAGAAAACCGAGGCTGGGAGGAAACGATTGGCGGAGCTTGAAAAGGAAAAGTTGGAGAAGCAGTTTCAGGAGGTGAAGATTAAGCGATGACGCGGGAATTAGTCTTATAATTTAATGATAGTAGTAGCAGTTTTACAAATTGAGACTCGTCGACGACGCAACGCACGCACACACCGCCGGCGGCGCGTTGATACATGTACAGATGTTGTTCGTCGTCGTCATTGTCTCCGCGCGTCGTCCGGCGCGGGTTGATCTCTTCTTTTCTTTTCTTTCGTTCGAAAAAAAGTCCAATGTATTTATATATGTATAGCAAATCGTTTGTCTTCTTCTTCTTCTTCTTCTTCTTCTTCTTCAACATTTTAACAACTTCATGCGTAGACTCGGAGAGGAACCGCACAACGCTCTGCACTCGTCCAAATCCAAATCACCGGCTAAAGTGATCCACTCTTCGCTATCGTCCAAATAGGTCAATCGATATCGCGAGAGAGAATCTTTGATGGCAAAAAGTTTTACGATGTGCTCTAACAGTTTCGCGTGATTCATTTTAGGTTCCAACAAGAAGCGGCACGTGTCGTTGTCCTGACTGACTTTGACGTTTATCGTGAGTTGATCTCTTCGCGCATTTACCGAAGCAGACAAAGACGGAGGGATCGAGTGAATGTCTTGCTTGACCAATACGTATGCGTCTAAAGAAGGCATGGATCCATCTTTCAAGGACGCAAAGATGGTAATTTCACCTCCGTTTGGTTTGTTTGAGGAGAAACCAGTCGCTAATAACTGTTGCTGTTGTTGCTGCGCTTTGATATTATTATTATTATCACCGCCGATCGCGTCGTTCGTGGCACTCTTGTTGTCCCCGCTGTTCCTGCTCTCCTTCTTTCGATGCTCCGTAAACCTAATGCACTCTTCCAAGTCGTGTTCAGTTTGTAAAATGCACATGTCATCTTCGTCGTCCATGTACTTCAATTTCGACGAATCCGGGAAGACGATCAACTTTCGAATACGATCGAGAAGCATCGAGACGGACCATTTGTGTAACAAACGAAAACGAATGGTATCTTTACCGACTCTCAATTTCACGATCAATTGTGGCACTTCCTCTACTTTACCGCCTTCGTTGAGCAAAACTGCCATCATGTCTGCGTCCGCGTCTTCCAACGTATCGTTCGCGCCGATAAATAAATCGTCGCCAAAACCACCCAAAGTGTTGTCCAACATACCCGCCAAAGCCGTCGTGCCGTGTACGGAATGATCCTCGCCCTGCTTTCCGTGAATAGACCCACTGTAATGCGAGCCACCATGCGCGGATTCGGAATACGTGGAACCATGGACGCTGTCGTCTTTGTAGTGATGATGAGGGTATAGTTGTTGCGAAAAGTTGTGCGCGCCGTGAACGGTTTCATAAAAGTGATCGTCAAAGGAAACCGGCGCGGCGTTTACGGCAGATTTCCCCCCACCGGTGTCTCCTTTTGAGTATTGTTTCATATTTGGAGCTGGCACGTTTGCAGGGCACGGAAATTGTTGCATGGCGGGCGCGATGGACATTTTGTGCTGTTCTGCTCCGATAAACTGAGGCACGCTCTGACCGCCGTGTTGCGAACCCGAGGCAACAATTTGACCCTTTGCATTTTTTAAACGACCGTGCGAAATAAACCCACTCCCGGCGTGCCACGACGCGCCTCGTTCTGGTTCATGCTCATCGCCCCAATCGAATTGGCGCGTCTTTATGCCGCGAATGCCAGCAAACTGGAACCCACCGTGCGAACGCTCTTCGTTCCCGGCTGTTCCTCTTCTTACTCCACCACGCCGGGGGCTATTACTTCCACCAGAAATGATTGGCACGCCGGTACTACCCATTTTGAACAATCCATCGCCCAATGGGCTGCCGTTCGCACCACCGCCTCCATTCTCCAACGTCAAATTCGACAATAATCCTCCTCCATTCATGCGATCGCCTGGGCCGTGAACGGATTCGCCGGCGACGATGTCGCTACCTCCAGACGACCGAAACGATGAGTCGCCGATATTACCCGAACTGTGTCCACCAACGCTACCACTCCTCGCTTTCTTCAATTTGTTTTGTACCTTCGCGGCTTCTTTCAGCGCTTTGTTCTGCTTTGATTTCAACGATCGTCGAGGCCAACGCGCAATGCCGTATTGACGACAGATCCGTTTTAAAGTGGTACTTCCGACGCCTAAATCCGTCGCGGCGTCTTTCAAGTGCTTGGAAAATTGCGTTTGGAGTAATTCTAAAGTGATACCCCACGGCGCCGATTTGTTCGCCTCTTCTTGGTCTTCATTCACCATAGAAATGTGCTCTACAGCTTGGTCCTCGATGGCTTGTAAAGTAATAGCTTCGGTGTTTGGGGTCGTCGTCATCGTATCCGCGTCCTTCGAGTCGGGAACTCCCATATTGGTCGCTAACATGTCTCCTCCTTCTCCGCTGCCAGTAATTTGTCCACTTCCAACCATCGCCGCTAACGGCGATCCAGGTGGCTTTAACCCATCCTTCGTGACGTCGACTCTCACGCCTTTTTGTAAATAAGACCACACTTCCTCCACCGACTTCGTTTGCTCCGCGGACGTTTGGAGCTTTGGATTTAATATAATTTCAAGAATCGCGTCCGTCTTTTTCCTCGTCCCATCTGGCAATATGCAATCGATTCGCATTTTACACGCGCACAATCCTCGCAGGCCTAATAAAATGCTCGTGTGATGTAATGGCCACTCGATTTGAGAGGCTTTTTGGACGTCGTCAACCCAAATTAAAGTCTCATTCGAGTACGCCTGTCCCACCGGTCCTTGGCCAATCATCAGCGATATTTGCGACGACATGTCTCTATAATTTTTACACGCTTCTTCCTTCACGTGGTACGGGCACCCAGCGGCGACTAAAATTCCATTCGATTCTATCCAAAACTGCGCGAACGGAATATTTAACGTGTCGCACATCAATTTCAACGCGTTCGCATGTCCAGGTGCTAAAGTTGTCACCGTCGACTCGATGAACTTTTTCATGTACCTCTCCGGTCCAACGCGGTCGTGTCCGGTGGTATAAAACCCAAGTTTCATGAATTCCTGGACCACGTTTGCGTATAACTCCCCGATCGAATTCGTCGTGTGGCATAACGCCACCTCCAAAATAGTAAACGGCCGTTCGCTATTCATTGCTTCTTCGGTTAAAAACACCGGCATACACAACGTCGTGTGTATCTGGCACTCGTACGCGCACGCCACTCGAACGTATTCCAGCGGTCGGTACGAGGTCACAGACGGCGTGAACTCTGGTCTGGACAACACGTAACATCTTCCCGGTAAGCCTAACAGTCCTTCTCCATTCGTCGATTCGCAGTTGAAGAAAAACGCCGTCGAATTCTCGCTAAACTTCTTCGCCAAAAGCGAATCGTGCGTCTTCTTCTTCGCCGTAATTTTGCACAGTTCGTTATGCGTTGTCATGACAACCGATTTCCCCGCGAGTCTTGGTACCCACATTTGCACCATGTTACTCCTTTCTACCTTCGTGGAAATGCAGTGTACCAAGGACACCATTTTATCGTACAACTGTTCGCTCGTCAATCGAAAGTTCGTTTTCTTGTCCACATCGTGTAATCGATAGAGTTCGGTGACGGCCGCTATGGCTTCGTTTTTCTTCCTTCTCGCGCGCGATTGATGCGGTCTCGTCGGAGAGGCTTTGTGTTCCGTTTTGTCTTCCGCGTCTTCCATCTGTTTTTCTTCTTCTTCTTCTTCTTCGTCCGAGTCGTCTGGATCGTCTGGATCGTCGTCCTCCTTCGAAACATCTCGCTTCTTCCTCGTCGTCGTCGTCGTCGTCGTCGAGGGTTGTTGTTGGTGCAAAATCGGGGACGATGTTGTGTCCATCATTCTCGTGGTGGTCGAGTGGCGGGGATACCCAACAACGGCGTCGTCCCTTCGTTCGAGCATGCAGATCGACGACGACGTAAACGACGACGTAAACGACGACGATCGAAAAGAGAGACAGAGAGACAGAGAGAGACGCGCGAGGAGGGAGGATGAGGATGTGTGTGGAGACCTCTTTTCACTCAATTACGGACGAGAGGTGGTGTGTCTCTTTCTCTCTCTCTCTCTCTCTCTCTCTTTTTTCGTAAAAAACCTCTGTTTTGTTTTTGGGGTCGAAGACTTTTGCTTTGCTCGTGTCGTCGTGTCGTCGTCTCCAAAAAACGTCGGTACAGTCGTTTCCCTTTTTTGGATTTTGAGACCCTATACGACCTCCTCAAGAAGAGAGAGAGAGAAAGAGAGAGGAGGGTATATAACTGTATTCTATACTATGTATGTGATGACTTCTCTTTGTGTTGTTGTTGTCGTTCATCGAAGAAGAAGAAGACGATTTTGACGAAGATGATGATGACGACGACGAAAACGAAAACGAAAACGACGTACGATGGAACGGCGAAATCTGCGTTCGGTTCGGGAAACGTCGAGGGACAATCTTCGGTGGAGGTTTTTTTGATGACCTTATTCGTGCTCGAATCGGTCGGGATTCGATGCCGGCAAAATCGTATGCGTCAGAGTCGTCTGAAGAAGAAGAAGAAGAAGAAGAGTCATCATCATCATCATCATCAGGTGGAAGAGAACGAGGATGCGACGTTGGTGTCTTCTTCATCATCATCTTCTTCTTCTTTACCGCTGGGAGAACGGTGGAAAGATTTTCGATTCGTGTTGCTCCCGACGATCGCGTGCGTGTTTCATCCGAGGGCGAGCGCTGTTTTGGGCGTCTGCGCGTGCGCGCGAAGGACGACGCGGAGAGTATTGATGTTTCGCAATCGAGAAGAAGAAAAAAAAGACTCTAAAAAAACGAAAAGAGAGAACGAAGACGACACGTCGTGGTTTAACTTATATCGTTCGATAATGCTCCTTGCGGCGTGTTCAGTCATACTCGCCATCGATTTCTCGCAAACGCCGCGAAGATTAGGAAAGATGAAAGAGTATGGCGTTTCGGTGATGGACGTCGGCGTCGGGTCGTTCGTATTTAGCGCGAGTTGCGTGAAGTGGCGGAGTAGTAGTAGTAGTAGTAATAGTAATAGTAGTAATAGTAGTGGTAGCAGGAGGAGCAGGAGCAACAGCAGCAGCAGTGATACCACCACCACCACCACAACAACAACAACAACAACAGCAACAACAACTACTACTACTAATAGGAAAAGAAGAAGAAAAAGAAGAATGATTAGAGTAATGAAACGAACTCTAATCTCATTATTTCTCGGATTCTCGAGGTATTTTTCTGTAAAACGAAGCAATTATCAGCTCATCGAGGAGGAATATGGGCCGATGTGGAACTTCTTTTACAGTTTGGCGTCGATTGACGTTCTGTCGATGGCGATTGTTTTCACGTGCAGTCCGTTATTCAATTCGAAGACGCATCGAATGCGTAACACGTCTTTGATCGCTTTGAGCATAGCAGTTACGGTTGAACTGTTGCTCAGAATGAACGTCACGCGCGCCATGAAACTCGAATCGTGGTTGCTTTTGCCTACGAAAGATCGAGGCGCTTTTCCAACGAAATACTCGGACATCGTTCCATTCATCAAAGTGAACCGCGAGGGCGCGTTTTCGTGCATCGGATTAACCTCGTTACACTTTTTCGGACGCTTTTTTGGCGAATATGTACATACGAAAAAGAACAACGGCGAATTGCATCACGCGCTATGGCTCGCTTTTGCGCTTTGGATAGCGACGTATACCTCAATGGATATCCTCGAAATTATCAAACCATCTCGTCGTTTATGTAATTTTGGGTATATTTTATGGATGGTCACGTACAACGTCTCTGCAATGATTGTCATGGCATTTATTCACGAACAATACAAATGCGTTCCGTCCATCTTGGAAAGAGCCAACGAATCTCCAATGCTCGTCTTTCTCTTCGCGAACGTCACCACCGGATTGTTCAATTTCGTTTTAAAAGATGAAATCATGCGAGTGCACACGTTCTTAGCGTATATGCTGATGAGTTGGCACATGGAATTAACGCACATGTGCATTAACTTTTTGGCGAGATTGAAAAAAACGACGACGACGATGACGACGACGACGACGACAAAGAAGAAGAAGAAGAGGAAGACGAATTAACAAAAAATAGTAGAACATAGCATCTTAGGGCTCTAGAAGACTATTCTTATCTACATCTACTTCAGACTAACCCGGACAATGGATCCGCCGTAACTTTTTTATTCGCTTTACTTCCACCGCTTCTTTCCTTCTCACTCTCGCCGTATCCTCTTTTCATCATGGAGTATTCTGCGTGCGACATGCCACCGCTGCCGCCGAAAGATGAAGACGATCGTTCTTCCGATGGTGCAGACTTTCTTTTATTCCGATCTCTCTTCGCCTGAGCATTGGCAATCCGTTCTATATTCTGCGGCGCTCTGATTTCTCGTGACGGTGCAGATTTCATAAACTCCAATCGTTGCATCGTATCTTTATCCACGTGTATTCGTTGATGTCGAATTTGCTCCGTCGCGTCTAAGAGTTGCATCACATCGGATTCTAACGTAAACGAGTGGTGTGGAACGGCACCGAATTCTCGCGACGCTTGAAAGTGTTGCGTTTCAAAATAGTGCCACGCGGCACCGGAAAATGCGATATCATCTCCGATGCCGTATACGTCCAGTGACTCGCAAATTTGACGCAACAAGTGAAAACCGAGGAAGCCGCTTGACGGCGACGCTTTACCTTTATACGCTTTGCCGCGAATGATTTCCAACTTTTGTTTCAATGCCCTTAAAACGTCACCGGCGCCGTCGACGGCGGAGCGAGAGAGTAAACGTAAGGTGGGCATGCCTTGCTCGATGCGTTCGGCAATGTCGACGTCTTGTTCCTCAGAAGGCATTTTCAAATCCACAGTTACGAACTCGCCGAACTCGCCCGACGTCGTGTCTCTTTCTGCGTCGTTATTTGTGTTGTACCCCTCCTCTTCCGACAACGACGACGACGAAGATTTAGGAAAATAATTCGGTTTCAAATTCGCCATCACTTTCGCCGCTTTCAAATACGTCAACCAATCCGTTCTCGTGATCACAAACGTCACGTTGGGTTCCGTCTGCAAATACGGATTCGATTTGTACGCCTGCGTCCATTTAGCGTTTAATAAACGATGCGTGGTTTTATGACCGACGTATTTCTCGAACCGTTTCGACGGCGCTTGGTTCAAGCGCATGACGATGTCGTGGTCGTCGATCAGTTCGCCCAGACGGTCGTTGGCTAATAACGCTCGCGAGTTGCCGACCAACGCGCAGGATGGTTTCCTCTTCCCGATTGGATACGGCTGGCCGTTTTCTGGCAAAAACCGTTTCTCAAATTCTCCGAGAGAGACGCCCGTTGGGACTTGAATATCGTTCTCGTCGATGCGTTCTCCCGAGGCGTGACTCTTGTGAAAGTTGTCGTACGTCGCGTACATGTTTTTATATTCCTCGCTGTCTTCGTCGTGAACCCATTGGACGCCTTTGAGCAACGCTTTCGCCAATTTGCGAACTTTCGGGATGAACGCTTCGTTGAATTCTCTCTCCTCTTCAAAGTATTGCTGCTTGTTGTTTCGACCGTTCGATCGTCCACCTCTTGTCCAGGATAACTCCGGGTCTTTCGCTCCGTTCACATCACCTAAATCCACCACCCCACTATCAGCTTTAAACTTCTCCAACGCTCTATTCGAACTCTCTTGCACCGAGGCGAGTAGCTTTCTCTCAATTTGTTCCAAATTTGTTCTCAGTCGCGATTCTTCGTCGTAAATTTCTCTCAGCCGTTCGATGGCGAACGTCACCATGACCATCTCCGTGTTCGACGTGATTGTCTGACCATCCGCTTCAAATTTCACGTTGATATCTTCCATCAAATTCCCCCACGGGACGGTTTTGTATCGAACGCCGTTGCGTAAGAAACGCGAGTATCGTTCGCACAAGAGAATGAAGGGCTCGGCCCACGGGAATTTACTCTTGTTGAACTCTTTCATGTTGATTTCCCAGGCTAGACGATCGATTTCCCTCACCTTTTGCGGATCTTGATTTCGTTGTTCTTCGCCATCGTTGTTCTCGTCTTCGCCCCTACTACTCTCACCCACTCTATTCCTATTTCTATTCCTATTACTACTACCACTACTACTCTTCTCAACAAACTTCGCGGTCCTCTTCGCCACCGTTGTGTGTTGTTTTATCGACCGCGTAATCTCTCTCCTCATTTTTTGTTCGTTCTTCACGCGTCTCAATTCTTCGGTGAATTTCACGCGCACTATCGAAAGCGTTTGCGTCTCTCGGTTTCTCTTGGCGGATTCTTTTCTCGACGATGACGAAATCGTTTTGGGCATGGAGAGGAACGCGATTTGACGTGGAGACATTTTTTCACTCGTCGACGCGTCGTCGTTTGTTCCAGAGCCTCTGTCCGAGTCGTTTTCTTCGGCGACGATGTTTGCTTCTCGTTCCAATCCCGTCTCGTCGTCGTCGTTGTTGTTGTTGTTGTTGTTGTCGTTGTCGTTATCGTCGTTCTTTTGTCGCGTCTGTCGTTTCTTCTTTCGAGCAGCACTTTTCCTTCTCTCCTCGTCATCATCATCATCGTCGTCGTCGTCGTCGTCGTCGTCATTTCTTACGAGAGCAGCAGACGACACGGACGACGACGCGGCGTTATTACCCGCGCGACGAAACGCGTCGTTGGCGACAAAACCCTTATCGTCATCGCTCTTGTCCCCGCCGCCGCCCTTCTTCCTCGAGCCGACGACGGGGACGACGACGAAAAAATCTCCCAACGGAAGAAAAACCGAGGCCACACAAAAAAAGGCGACGACGATCGCGCAGAGCACGCCGCACGACCGAAGAAGTCTCGACGATACGGCGGCGGCGCGTCTTCTCCGCCTCGCCATCGACTTTCCTCCTCCTCTTCCTCCTCTTCCTCCTCCTCCTCCTCCACAGACGACGACGTAAACGACGACGACCAAATTAGTATTATTATTATTATTATGAAGAGACGTCGTCCCAGTTGGTATCGATACCAAGAAAAGTTCTTCCAAAGTTTAGGGTTTTTCATTTTTTTTTTCTCTTCTTTTGTGTCTTGTCCTCATCTTTCACGTAATAAAAGAAGACCACAAAAAAGACAAAGAAGACCACAAAGACAAAGAAGAAGAAGAGACGACTTTCCGACGATGGAGCTCCTCGCGCGACAAAAAGCATCGTTATCGTTATCATCATCATCAACAACAACAACAATAACAACACCAACGTGTCGTTTAGGTCGTCGTTTACGTCGTCAGCCGCTCTCGAGACGACGCGTCGAAACGTCGTCGTTTACGTCGTCGTCTGAAACGTCATCATCTGAAGCGTCGTCGAAGGATATCGACGCGGCGAAGTTGTTGATGGAACGACAGCAATTCACGTTTATCGACATGCGGAGTGCAAAAGCGTACGACAAGGAACACATCGTGAAACCACCTCGGCAGACGGTGAACGTGCCGTACGTGGAAGGCGAAGATACGTTGGAGAGTTTTACGAGTAAAGTGACCACGAAATACGCCAACCCGGGAAGCGCTAAACTGTTGATGGTGGACGCGGACGGGACGAAAGGCATCGAAGTTGCTCGAAAGATGCGAGAGGAACTCGGATACGAACACGTTTTTGGAGTAAATGGAGGATACGATGGGTGGATGGCGAAATGGACGCCGAGCGGGAGAAAACGACCGCCGAAAGGGAGGTTCGTGTCGACGGGAAGAGAAAGTTTGAAGTCCGGGTTAGATTTGAACCCAGAGGTAGCAGCGACGTACGAAGAAAATTGGGGAAACCCCGATGCATCGTTTGCCGCGAATTCGAATCAACTTAAAGAGAAGTAAACGTGTAGGTACGTACCGTACCATAGTAGGTCCGTGCGCGCGTATAAATAGTATAGTATAGATTTTGTTTTTATACTTTTATGTATGATTTCTCCCGCGTGTTCACAATAAAGCTAAAAAATATGTGAATAACTATTCTCGAAATGAAACCAAAGCCTCCTCAGTTGTGTCAAACGCCCTCTCCATTTTTATGTTATGTCTAAATTAAAGATCAAGTGCCACTTGATCTTCCTCTCCCCCTCTTACTCTTACTCTCTTCAATTCATTAATCGCATTTCTATTTTATATATTTTCTCTTTCACTCGCTTTCGATCCTCCCATAAATACACTCTCTCTTTCACGCTCTCAATTTCTCTGCCTCTCTTTTTCATTCTCTTTATTCTCTTTATCCTTTTTAATATCTAATTTAATACGTATCCAAAATAAAAGTTTAGAGAATTGCAAAGTTCGGTCGTTGGTATTTGAACGTAGTCTTTTGAGACTTGGAGTCGTGTCTGAGCGTCTTTCGGACAACCGGGAAAGAGACGTCGTCTGCCAAGAACTGTCTCGTGTTATCTCTTCTCACATCCTCGTTCGCCACTTCCGCGATTTTGATAATTTGCAACGCGTGAGCCCGGACTCTGTGTCTAGAGGCCATCTCCGTGTACAAAGCGTCCACCGCCGCATTCATAGTCGTTTCTCTGTACTCTTTGTACGCGTTGTGAAACCCAACTCGGGACTGGTAACGAATCCAAACCCCGTAGTTCTTCACCGTCGTGTCGTCCTTCTCAAAAATCTCGTTGCACGCGATGATTTGACCGTTCGCTTTCTTCACCTTTCGCAATCGCGAGAGAAAGTACCAAAACTTCGAGCGCGCTCTCGTCGCGTCCAAGGCCCAAAGTTTCATGCGGTACACCTGCGGAGCCGGTTCTTGCTCCGTCGGGACGCGTCGACCAACGATTTGATATTGGTGGTACTGTTTATAGATACAAAGAAGAAGAAGAAGAAGAAGAAGATAATTTTGGTCAGTCACTGCGAGAAGAAAAAAAATGAAACCCAATGCCTTGAAAGAGAGGCAGCGACTCGAGACGAGAGAGCCCTAACGCGGACCTCCCCCCGGAGGGAAAAAAACGCGTTCTCTTCTTTGAAGCGAGGCACACCGAACGTCTAGAGAACTCGCGCGGAAAGAAACCATCATCGACGCGCGCGACTACGCTCGAATCGTCGCGTCGATGTGGTCGCGTCGACGCGTCGACGGGTCTTTTCCGCGCGACAATTCTTTCCGCCCTCCCATTTTTTCCGGGTCGACGAGTTTCCCTTTGCCGTTACGATTTTGCGCGAGAGAGGTCTTGAAAAACGAGTCCCCGAACGGAACGACGCGACGGTCGACCGCGCCTCGGACGCGCAAAAACGCGTCGTTCGATATCGACTCGTCTCAATTCCCGCGGTCCTCGCCCTTTTTCGTCGCGTTCGTCGACCGCGCACCCCTTCCCCCGGCACGAACGCACGCGAGGGCGAGACCGACCATCGCTGTCTCGATGTCGCGAATCGTCGCTCAAAAAACGAGAGAACAAGAGAGAAAGGAAGACGACGCGAACCGCGCGACCGTCTCTTCTCTCTCTCGACGCGAACGAAAGCAACGAACGTACGCGAAACGATGCCATTGAGTGCGGGTTTTGTTGAAGATGGTGGTGTTGATGTGTCGGTGCGTGTAGTGCGCGCGAACAAAATCTGTAGAATTTTTTTGTTCTTTGATGAGAGAGTCGCCGAGTCGCCCTTCTTTTCTTTTTCGAGGTAAACCCTAAACCCTAAAAGTAGAGTCTCTCTTTTTTTTCTTCTTTTTCTTCTTTGACGTTTTTTTCTCTTCGACGTCAAAAATTTTTGAGCGAAGATCGAAACGACACGCGCAAAATGTCCTTCTCCTCCTCCTTCTCCTCCTCCTTCTCCTCCTCCTCCTCCTCCTCCTCGTCCTCCTCTTTCGGCGTGGCGTTCCGAAAAACCACGCACCGCCACGCGTCGTCGTCGTCGCGACCACCACCATCCGAGAAAAGCCGCAAAAGCCACTTTTCGTGGAGAAGAAGAAGAGGCTCGAGAAATACATGTCGAAAAGGGACGTTGGGGGGGGTCGATTTTGACGCCGTGGACGACGACGACGACGACGATGATTGTGTCGTCGTCTCCGATGAGAGATTAATTCGTTCGCAAAATGCGACGACGACAAAACCGATGACGACGACGACGAGTCGTCTGGAGTGTCGCGGTCGTCGCGGCGAGACCGAGGAGGATGACCACGACAAAGGAACGAATGGATTTTTCTTTGGTGAATTCGTGACGGAGATCGTCGACGAAACGAAGAAAAAGGCGTCGGCGTCGGCGTCATCATCATCCGCGTTTCACAACAGCGGCGGTTTCTTGTACGTTCGAAACTTCTTCGACCCCGAGGATTTTAAGATCATCGAACGCGCGTGCGACGACTTACGGAAACATCTAAAAGAGGAAAAACGGGTATGCGCAAACTCGCGATTAGGCGTGATGGTTCCCGAGGAAGACGTGGTGCACCAAATGTGCTGCTCGGAGTTCGCGGCGGAGAAGCTGAGAGAACTGGTGTTGTCAGGCGAAGATAAAAAAGACGAGAAGAAGAGGTACGCGCTGAAACCGTCGGACGTACCCGTGGAATATAGAATATATCCGTCGGGAGGGAGCATGGATTGGCATCGAGACGTGGCGTTGTATACCGAACCGCAGTTTGAGATTGTGTGTACGATTCATAACAGCTCGGATTCCAGAACGGAATGGAAAGACATAAAAACTGGGAGAAGAAGAGCGATTCGGTCGGAACCAAATTCAGTGTTGATTGTCCAAGCGGATTCCGTCGTGCACCGAGTCACGCCGATTACCAAAGGCGAGAGAAGCATCGTAAAATTTGCGTATTCAACAACGAACGAGAAGACGTTGGATTATTACGATAACTTGTTGACGTACAACGACGATTACGAACCGGAAGAAGGAAGTAATGGGAAAAGATCATCATCATCTTCTTCTTCTTCGGACAACAGCTGTAGCGAAAACTTTCCTTCGCCGCACTGACGCATTCTGTTTTTTGTAGTACCAAGTGTAAAATAGGAAAAGTATAAAGAACAACAACGTTGTAGCAAAAAGCAACGGCGCAATGTAAAAGAAGATGCGATTCAAAACTATACAGTAGTACATATAATCTCTACTTTATCATCATTAAATCGATAATTGGTCGTTCGGCTTGGCCATTCTCAAAAGTTCCTTCAAACTTGCCGAGAAGAATGCCACGCGTCTTCTGTGCCAAGTATACGTCACCGAAACGCCTTCCTCGCCGTACTCCTTCGCCGGCCACGGGACGCACGACGGGTACGAATACTCGTGCCCGGCGTTATGCACGGACCCTTTCTCGTTATCTAATTCCACTTGTAACTCCCAGTTTTCACCGTTATCTTTCGATATCGCTAATCGAATCGGCGACCGCGAGTCGACGTTCATAACGTGGTTGTATGCCAACACGAGCACTTTCGATTTTGATAAATACGCGACGTCTAAACCAGAGTTGTTGTTCGGTAACTTTGTTTTCCTGCTCTGCGTCCAGGTTTTCCCACCGTCTTTAGAATCCGAGCGCCAAATCCACATCCCTTTCCTACCTCGAGAGGATCTCAGAAGCATGTGCACGTGACCGGGTTCGCTCTCCCAGACCGTCGGCTGAATGTTCCCGTACCCGTTCTCGCTCGGTAAAATAATCGAACTCGGTTTCCACGTTTTACCTAAGTCGTGCGAGATATCAGCAAACGCGCGCCATTGTTTCCGTTTTTGCCCCGGCATTGGCCCTTCCAACGATGCTGGGGCGAGCCACGTTCCATCCGATAACGCGATTGGTTTATTCTTCACCGGTCCTCTCCCTCCTTTGTCGTTAATCACCGTCTCTTTCGGCTCGGTCCAGGTGTCTCCGCCGTCTCGAGACCTCACCTCCCACGTCTCCCAAAACCAAATCTTCCATCCGAGCTTAAAATACAGGACGATTTCCTTCTCGCACGAACCTAAACTCGCTCCGTCTCCGTCCGATTCCCCGGCGCCGCCGCAAAAGAGCACCGGATTCCAATGTGGCTCGCCTCCTTTCCGTTCCGGCTCTGGTTTATTATACGGCGAGTTATGTTTCAAATTCTTCCCATCGTACGGTTTATTCCTAAACTTCTTTGCGGCTAATTTTGGTTTCGACCACACTCCCGTGTCTTCGTCTCTTCTCGCCGTCCAAATCCCGACGTCCTCGGCTCCTTCGTAGGAGCCGCCGAACCACGCGACGAGAACTTCTTGTTTGTCAGTGAGTGGATTTTTGACGTGTATAGATGTCGTCGCGTGGCATCCAAACGTCGGCGCGGCGTGTTCGTTCAGTCTCGCTTGGTTTCGACTCGGCGCCCATTGGCCTCCGAACGCGAACTCCGGCGTCTGGAGTTCGAGCGCGCCTAAACGTTTTACTCGACGCATATTATTCCTTCTTTGTGTCCTCGAAAAACTATTCGTATCATCATCATCATCATTGTCTTCATCATCTCCATCGTCGTCGTCGTCGCGACGAGAAGAAGACGCGGCGAAGTCGACAGCGTCGTGCTCCTCGTCCTCGTATCCGTGCGGCTTTTTTATCCTCCTCCTCCGCTCAAAATTCGCATCATCATCATCATCATAATCTCCTCGTCTCGCGAACAGAAATGCGACGACACACGCGCAGAGCACCGCGCACGCGACGCGTCTCTTGAGCTGCCTTTTCCGAAGGATGGGCATCGCGTTTTTGTTTTCGCCCATGATGTTCTCGTCGTCGTCGTCGTTTACGTCGTCGTACAGATGACTTCCGATGATTAATGATTGAAAAGAGGTGTCCTCCTCTTTGCGCGTCGTCCTTTTCCACCACCACCCCCTCTGCGCGCTTTTTTTTGTCGGGTGCAGTTTTTCGCGAACAACACCGCCCCGTCTCTCTCTCGTCTCTCGTTCGTTTTCGATGTCTTTTCAAACTCTCTCTCTCTCTCTTTCCTCCTTAGTTGTGTTCTTCTTCTTCTTCTTCTTCTTCTTCTTCTTCTTTTTGTTGTTGTTGAGAGTGTGGAGTACCACAAAATTTTGGTTCCTTTTTTTTTGTCTCCTCCTCCTCCTCCTCCTCCTCCTCCTCCTCCTCTCTTTTTTTTCT
>PALY01000157.1 GCA_002707085.1 Deltaproteobacteria bacterium | reverse complement strand
GCTGTGCGGGATTTGGTCGGGCAGCAGTGATCTTCAGTGTTCTTTTGTTTGGCGCAATTGTTTATGCGGCCGACGAATCGATGGAGATTAATGGTGATCGTGTACGGGTATCGGCTGAGGAAATTCATGCCGAAGGCAACGTGTCTTTGGCTTTGGATGGTCATTTAATCCAAGCCGATCTTCTGGATTTGCAACTAAGTCCCGATGGGGTGGGTTCTATCCGAGCCGAGAATGCGCTGTGGACACGGTGTTTATGTGATTCCCCCCCTTGGTCTGTCAGCGCGGCGTCGGCTGAGGGCACGATTGGTGACGAGTTGATACTGAATAGAGCACGTTTTCGGGTCTGTGATGTCCCGGTATTGCCTGTGCCTCGGTTACGGATTCCTTTGAACCCTCGAACTCCGAGAGTCATGCTTCCCGAGGGGGGCATGATAGGTGGCTCGCCATGGGTGTCTTTGCCTGTGTTTGTTCCAGTGGGATCTTCGACCGATTTGGTGTTGGCTCCAGAAGTGTGGATAGAGCGTGGGTATCGTCAGCGTGTTGGGTGGAAGTCACCATTTGGAAATGGAACTGCGATACTGGGTCAAGAAGAGGTGGGCGGACCCTTGCGTGGTTTGTTTGACGTGGATGGTGCAAGCGACGATGGTTTATTCCGGGCCGGCGTAGATTCGCAGTGGATGAGTGATGACGCCTACCTCCGTGACTTTGGAGAGGATTATTGGACGCGTTCAACTCCGTGGGCGGAACAGCGGATGTTGGTTGGCGTTGGACCGGTCCGATTGGAGTCTGCAATGACGAATACGGATGCATTACAGCGCCCAGTGGGCGGAACCCTATCCATTACCGGTCAGCAAGTAGGCCCTATTGCATTTTCAGCATCCACCCGGGCAGATGTAGTTCAAGACGATATCGAGCCGCATGGTGGGCACCTCCAGCGGGGAATGGCATCGTTTATGGCAACCACAGGAAGAACTTTTGGTGTGGTGGAGGCGGATTCAACAGTGCAGGTTCACGCTGTCCAGTGGTCTGACACGGCTCCTCGGACGGACATGGGCTGGGTATCTCGAGTCCACATCCCGATGTGGGGTGAAGTGGGTTCCATTCGTCACTTGGCATCGATGGGGCTTGAGTTTGGTACCGCAAAGACAGACGGTCCGGTTGATCGTCGCGATCCGTGGATTGCAGAACCCCACGAATGGTCGGTGGGTCCCACATTTCAATCTCAATGGCTGAGTTCCTCTGGTGTGCCACTTCATGGCGAGGCCAAGGTCCTAATGACAGAGGATGGGCTGAAGCCGGGTGGTAATATTAATTTTCAAAAGGGGGCATGGAAGGCTGTTGCACAGGGCGATGAGTCGATACAGGGCGGTCGCATCGGTTTTGATGATGGTGTGTACGCTGTAGGGGTTGGCTCAGCTCGTATGGAGGGGTTGTTCCAAGCTGGACTCAATGGTTCCTTGTCAATCGGCTCAGGATGGCGTCCAGGCTGGTTGGGTGTTGTAGATGTTTTGGAAGGATCTGTAATGCGGCATGGGCCACAGGTGATTTACTCCTCTCCATGTGATTGTTTTGATGTGAGGATGCAGGCGGATTGGGCGCCTGACCAAACTCTTCCGGATGCGTTGGTACGGATTGACCTGCGGTAAGCCAGTTGTAGGGATAGCTGTAGATATGTCCATAGATTTCATCGGTAATGAAAACATTCGTTCGAAGCTTAGAGCGCTTGCTGATGCCGAACGGCTACATCCATGTCTGTTGTTTGAGGGACCGGCAGGCATAGGGAAGGGGACCACTGCGTTGTGGTTGGCCAAGGTGGTCAATTGTGACGCTGATGAACAGGTTCGCCCTTGTGGTGTCTGTTGGTCGTGTCGGCAGATTGAAAAAGGGCAGCACCCGGACATTTTGCAGATTCAGCCAGATGAGACGAAAGCCACTCGGGTGATTTCGGTCAAGCAGTCAAGGGAATTGATTGGACAGTTGGCGCTTCAACCATTCCACGCCCGCCGACGATTTGTGATTATTGATCCGGCTGATGTCATGACGCCAGAAGCCGCCAATGCGCTGTTGAAGACCTTTGAAGACCCACCCAAGGCCACCAGCTTTATTTTGGTCACTTCCGCATCCGCTTCTTTGTTGAGTACAGTGCGATCTCGCTCCCAGCGCATACGCTTTGCTCCTGTAGAAGCATCCAGTTTACAAGCTTGGCTTGAAGCCTCAGGTGTTGCTGACGCTGCGGTGTTGGCCAATTTGGCCGAGGGTTGTCCTGGGCGGGCAAGAACGCTCGAATTGGATGGTGCTGACAAATGGAGAGCCGCCCGTGACCAGCTTTTGGATGTCTTGGGAGCGGATACAGCGGCCCAGTTTAAGTTTGCTGAAACCATGTGTAGAGGCGATCGAAGTAAATGGCAGGCGAAAGTCGACACATTGTTGGATGCAACCTCTTGTTTGCTACGGGATGCATTGTCGGTATCTGCAGGTGGTTCCATCTTGTACAATACGGACCGAGCAGAAGTGATCCATGTCTGGGCTGAAACCTTGGGTCCACGAGGTGTGGCTGGTTTGGTCCAGGTTGTTGCGGATACCCGAGATCGATTGCACCGCTACGTGAATGGACGATTGGTCTTGGATACATTTATTAGTCGGTTTGTTCAGTTGCTGGACAAGGAGCATCTGCATGCCTCTATTTGATTCTCATTGTCATCTTGATGTCGACGCCTTCGATGGTGCTGCGGGTGTGGATGCTGTAGTGGCCCGCGCGAGGGAGGCGGGTGTTTTGAGAATGCTAGCCATCGGTTCGGGGTATGGATTTGAATCTGCCGCACGAGCATTGGCGGTTGCCGATAGGCACGATGACGTGTGGGCCAGTGTGGGTGTTCACCCTCATGATGCGGACCAGTGGACCGAGGAGAGGTGGGCGGAGCTTGAACAAATGGCGTCCAGTCCTCGAGTTGTGGCGCTGGGAGAAATGGGCCTGGACTTCCATTACGACAACTCGCCGCGTGACACGCAGCGTAATGTTTTCCGCCATCAGATTCGGTGTGCAAAATCTTTGAATCTACCGATCATCATTCACGATAGAGATAGCGATGGGGAAACCATGGCCATTCTGGATGAAGAGGATGCCTGGTCGGGTCGAGGTGTGGTGTACCACTGTTTTACAGGGACAGTGTCCACGATGGAGCAGATTGTCGAACGTGGGGGGTATGTTTCGATACCTGGCATCGTCACGTTCAAGAAGGCCGAGGACATGCGGGAGGTTGCTACTCACGTCCCTCTGGACCGATTCTTTATTGAAACTGACAGTCCGTTTCTCACACCTGTACCCTTCCGGGGCAAGCGAAACGAGCCTGCACGGGTGGGATTGGTCGCTGAGAAAATTGCAGAGCTAAGGGGAATCGAAACATCCGTTGTTGCGGATGCGACTTGGCAAAATGCCAGCAGATTCTTTGCGCTCACCGAAGCGAAGTAGGTCCGTCTAGCTGGACTTCTTTGCTTGGTTCGGTGCGTTCTTGTCGGCCGCTTCCGTGTGCACTGGAAATGCTGGAGTTGTACCGCGACGACGCGCGCGCTTGTTTTCTTTACCTGCGTTCTTCTTGCGAAGTTCACGCTTGAACTTTGTCTCTTGTGTTCGGCTCGCCATGACGGCTCCTGTAGAATTTAGTCGGCCGTAGCTATTCGACCTTGGCCTTTGTGTCAATGGCTAGTGGAGGACGTAGTCGCATTTGTGGTACATAAATAGGGATCCATCAACGAGGTGATCTTCATGGGCCTAAGTCTTCTCATCCTTTTATCAGCGACTGGCTGTAAGTTGTTTGGGACAATTCAAGAAGCCCGAGACCTTTTAGAAGACCCAATTTCAATGCAATCGGTATTCGTGGGATTAGAGCCGCCAGAAGGAATTGATTTGGAAGGTTCAGCCCTTGCGAACGGGGGGATGATTCAGGCCTGGATTCAAGAAACTTCCACGAATGGTGTTTCTACCGCATCGGGTGCCGTCATCTCTCTTGTTTCAGATCGGCATGGCAGTGTAAAGCTTGTTCAGGATGGCGATACTTGGATTGCGGATGGCCTCGATGGTCTTGAATACGCTGCAGCAGACGAAATCAAATTGGTGGCTGACTATGGTGGGGAGCGTCACAGTATTCGAATGATCACTCCATACCCGCCCATAGTGGACCTGCCTGAAGAACATACGGCAGGCCTGGGGCTTACCGTGGATTTGCGCGATCAGAATTTCGAAAATGCCGGGGTGATTGTCGTCAATATGTTCACCGGCGAGCTTGTATGGCAGTCAGATTATGATGTGACCGAGCCCGTAGATATGGACAATCTTCTGATTGACATTGAGGGTGGCGTGTTCTTGGAGAACAACTTGTATGCCGTGGGTGTCGTCGGGCTTTCAGCCTCTGAAGAGGGAGGGCTAAAGGACCTGGTAGAGGTTGGCAGCGGGATGCTGACAGGCACGATGGTTCTTTCTCCTGTGTCTACGATTCAGTTCTAGTCAATCTGAAGGTCGCCAGGCAGCATGGCGGCGACCCCACCGTCCTCCAAAATGGACTCAAGAACCAGCAGGTTGCGCATCGATTGGTTCATTCCTTTGGTGACGCCGGGAACATGCAGTTCAACCCGAATCTGTTCGGGGTTCGCGAGTTCGTCTAGAAGTTGGTCCATAAAGCCTTTTCTTTCTGGAAGGCGTTCTACTGTCCAAGAAGAAACCTCGGCAAGATTGGCGGCGGCCTTGATGGCATCGTCCAAACTGCCCAGTTCGTCGACCAGTCCTCGTTCTACCGCTTGTTTTCCTGTCCAAACACGACCTTGTGCGACACTGTGCATTTCTTCAAAGGTCATTTCGCGCCCTTCGGCCGCTTTGGTCACAAAAGTGTTGTAGAAGGTTTCAAGGAACTGGCGGAACAACAATCGGTCATCCTCGTCAAAGTCTTCGGTGTTGGAAAGTAGATCGGATCGGTCCCCACGAGAGAACTCGTACTGTGTCATGCCGGCCTTCTCGAATAGGCCAGCCAAATTCATTTTCCCCCCGAACACTCCAATCGATCCTGTCACGGTGTTTGGTTGGGCAAAAATACGATCGGCGTTCATGGCGATGTAGTAGCCACCACTTGCTGCATAGTCTCCCATGCTTGCAACCACGGGCTTCTTCTTCTTTAGTTCATTGATTGCGTTCCAGATGGAATCACTGGCCATCCCACTCCCACCCGGCGAATTGATTCGCAGGACGACGGCAGCAACGTCGTCGTTTTTACCCACTTTTCGAATCAAACGATTCAAAGAGTCGGAACCGATGACGGTATCTCCCATTATATCGGCACCACCATTTCCGGACACGATGGGGCCGTCCGCGTAAATCACTGCGACCAGGTTTGAACTGGTGTCCCAAGAGCTGCGAACACCGCGGACGTATTCCTTTCCTTTTGTGAGGTCGGACTCGTCTTTGAGTCGGTCGATTAAAGCCTGTCGATAAACACGTTCATCGATAAGCCCGCGACTAAGCGCCGTTTCTCCTGTAATTGGGGGATCGTTGATGAGGGCCGTCATCTGTTCGGGGCTGATACCCCTTCCTGTGGCCATGACTTCAATCATCGTTCCATACAGAGAGTCCAGCAGGGCGTTGGTGGCTGCCGCCGCCGCCTCTGATGGGCCGGTTCGTTCATAAGGCTCGACTGCACTTTTAAAGTCACCCACGTGTTCAAAGTTCGCGCTGACACCAAGCTTTTCTAATGCGCCGGCGAAATAGGTTTGGCTGACATTGAGTCCAGAGACAAGTGGGAGACCTTCCGGTGCCATGGCGATAGAACTACATGCGCTCGCAACGTAGTATTCTTTGTTCCCATAGTATTCGGCCCAAACTGTACAGGGCTTGCCGCTGCTGACGAACGATTCGAGTGAACCACGCAACTCTTCAGCCTGTGCCCAGCCTATGGCTAACCCTTTGATTTCTAACAGTATTCCTTCTACATCAGAGTCATCTCTGGCGACGGCAATTGCCTGTGCCAGCTCTGTGCTGAGGGGGGGGAGATCGGCAGGATCGGTAAACAGTCCTTCGTTGCCCGGGGCTTCACGAGTCTGAGTGTTCAGGGTGAAATGGATTGTACTTGCTTCATTGCTCAGGGTGATCGGTCCGGAGTTCATCAGCAGGATGACACCGGCGACAGTCGCTACGCAGATGAGAATCATGAAGCCAAACAGCCAATATAGGAGTCGCTTATTATTTTTTGCCATTGAGAGGTCCCCGTAGAGAGGATCTCATATCCTTTATGGCCGCGCCCAGCAGCGATTCCGGTGTATATCGAGCCATGAAGAGACTTTCGGAAAAATTACGCGAGGCGCATCGGCGCCAGCAATGGGATCTAAATGGCCCCAGCCGGCTTCGAGCGGCCACCATTCACCGTGCCCTTCTGCAAGTTGGTCGATTGCCGCTTTCGCCGCGGGTAGTGGGCACATGGGGTCGTCTGGGGCGGCAATGGCCAACAGGTGTACTTTGCGACCATGAAGCCCCGCCGTATAGTCGAAGCGATTGTCCCGATTGCATAGGTGGCCCACTTCAGTCCACTTGGCCATTTGTTGGACGAGTCCTATACCGAGGTCTTGTGTGCCTTCGATCATCAGGCTGCGCATCATGGGACCTTCGATGCGTCGACTAAGTACCACCAAGTCTTGGGGGCGGCTGGCTGCAGTCAAGATGTCTTGAATCTTACGAATCGGAATTCGCCAATGTTTGGGCATGAGTTGTGCGACATGAGCGATTCGCCTTGCTGTGGCTTTCATAGGCTGAAAGGTGGCAGCGCTGCAGATATTGACGGCAGAGGCGATGTCGCGGTCTCCGTCGTTTGCGAGGTGGGCCACGAGCAGCTGTCCACCAAGGCCATGCCCAATCCAGTGGACCCGTTCGGCGCCAGAAATCGTTTTCACCTCGGCGATCGCGGCTGGTACATCGTGCGCCACGATATCGTCAAAGTCGAACGCAGCATGGTCGTGGGGCGGTTCCGAGCATTCATCCCCCCGGTGATTTAGCACAAAGACATCGAAACCTTCGGCGTGCAGGTGGCGGACCAACGAACGATCTTGATGAAGGTCTAAGGTGCGATGATTTAGAGCGATTCCGGTTGATAAAATGACGGGTTCACCAGTACTTCCTGGGCGGGCAGGGAGATGCCAGAGAGGCGCCCGCCAGCCATCGGCCGTTTGGTAAAAGTGCGGCGTAAGGGCAGAGCCACGTATTTCAGTCCGAAAGCGTTCTTTGGCGGCTGCATTCCGAGCCCCCCAAGCGGCTGCCAATACAGCATCCCAAATGGGACGTTGAACTCGCTCGATGGCCATTGATTGTATGGCTTGCGTAGCTTTCCAATGTGCGGGGGGTAGGCTCACTTTTGAATCCAATAGAAGGTAAACAGGTCACGTCGCGGGCGCTCAACTTCTACAGGGTCCGTCAAACATCACGCCCGAAACGTGACGAACCTCAACTATTTCCACACACCAGGATCGAATCCGCTCCTACAACCACACTGCTTCGACGTGACCTGTCAAACCTTCTGAAAGGAGTCGCTCTCAACACAAGAGCGTTGTCCTATAGATACCAAGTTTTGAACCAAAAGTGCAATCTTTTTAGGTAAATACATACCAACATCTACAATGAGATGTACCTAAGTGCTTGACATGTCAAGACTTATGAAAGCAATAAATTTCCACATGTGCTTTGGATGGATTGGTGAAGCGTGTGGGGCGGGACGGGCGGATGTGGAGTTGTGGCTACATTCCGGTATCGTCTGATCCGTCGTCTGAACTGTCGTCTGAGCCGTCATCGCCTGTATCGCTGGTCTCTTCTGGCTCGCCAGTGTCCACAGATGCCTCCCCAAGGGCTTGAACGGCCACAAAGTCTTCGGAGGATAGTTGGATTCCATCACTGACTGTGAGTCCGAACACGTATTCACCCTGGATATCGGGAACGAATGTCGGTGATGCGGCTGCAGTGTCTGATAGCTCTGGTGATGCTTCGGCTGGAGCGGAAACTGAACGCCAAGTGTAAAAGAGTGCCGCGCCTTCAGGGTCGGAACTGCCTGTGCCATCCAGCGTTACCGTGGTGCCTGTGGTTGTAGACT
The DNA here is from genome assembly GCA_002707085.1 of Deltaproteobacteria bacterium. Classification (GTDB taxonomy): domain Bacteria; phylum Myxococcota_A; class UBA796; order UBA796; family UBA796; genus UBA796. The sequence continues at coordinate 3,965 of PALY01000157.1, read as the reverse complement.
GGTCGGCGCCTGCATTTGAAAGTGGCAGTCCATTGCTGGGACTCTCGCCCGATGTTGTAAAGCGAGTTTGTACCGGAGAGAGCAGTAGACCGGCATATTGACCCTCGATCTCAGAAGTGAAGGTCACGGTATATTGGGTGTCCGGCAGCAGGTCCGATTCAGGATCGATAACAATCCAGTGGCTGTTCGTGTCGTACGTCACGCTCGCGACAACCGGAAGTCCTGTAGAGTCTTCAAGGTATGCAGTCTGTGCATCCACAGTCGATGCGACGAGGGGTTCGGAAAACCCTGCGATAATGTCGGTATCAATCGCCACCTGTGTGGCACCTTGTCCAGGCGAAACGCTCACCAATGCGAGGTATTCCTTAACCACAAGCGGTTCTTTACATCCAAGATGCAGTAGTGGGGCGAAGATGAATAGATGGCGCATGATGTGCACTCCCGAGCTCTAAAATACGTATAAATAAGAAATGTTCAGCCTGGTCACGGCCAATGTTTCGCGTACGACCTCGCCTTCAGGTCCGCGGTTTCCGAAGCGGCTGCGCGCTTCATTCCAAGAGATTGTGCTTTGAAGACGTCCTACTTCGATGTCGAACTCAGCTCCGGCGGCGAATTCTGGACCCACTCCGACCGACGTGATTTTATCACCCCCGTCTGTACGAGTGGCGATGTACAGGCCCAGGCCTGCAGATGCAATTGGAACCACTGGGCCAAATTCGGTGGGTGCGTGGGCGGTGACATGGGCAACGATAGGGACAACGTTTGTATGCCAATCGGCCGAGTAGGTGAGTGAACCACCGTAGGGGTCAGCAATGGCAACTTCTTCTTCTACTGAAATCTTGTACCAGCCGATGGTACCCCCTGCGCTGAGCAGTTTCTTGTAGATGGGCATGCGGCCCGTCGCGGCAAGCTGGAACACCATCTTGTTGCCACGAGCGGGAATGCCGAAAGCCATGTTTAGGCCCGCACCAGGTTCAAGGGAATCTGATGCGTGCTGTTGCGGCTTGGGCTTGGCTTTCGCAATGGGTTCTTGTTCTTTGGTCGATGGCTGAGTGGGGGCTTTTGGTTCTTCAGAGGCTGGTGTCTCCGGTAGTGCGGCAGGGGCTGCAGCCATCGGTGCGGCTCCTGCGGAACCCATCGGCATCAGGAAGGTCTCAGGGGTCCCCTTGTTGCTCACTTGTATGAAAAAGTCTGGGCCGCCCATTGGGGCCTCTAATCGGAGTACGTTCCCGCCTTCTGGTACCGTAATGACAACACGTTCAGCTTTGGACGGAAATCCTGCCATACGGTCGTTGATCTTACCTCCAGGTATAGCGACACCTGGGACCTGGATGGTCATAATTTGCTTGCCGTCGCCGTAGGCCTTCAACACCGCTTTGGCTGAGCGTTGTGCAGCGCCAGCCATACGGCGCCTTGAGTTCACGATGATCTTGGCTGGCCCTGGTGTGTCGAAATCGAGCGAGGAGTTCGATTCCAACAACAAGTAGGATTCGGTTTTAGCGTCTACTGTGATGGGCGTTGTTGGTGTCGCAGGGGCAGGGGAAAGAGACACGTCTGAGGCCGGACTGACCGTTTGTGCCTCCGATAGGGAAATCAATAATAGCAATAGATTCATCATGTTCTATTCCAGCCCATACACTTGAATTTCATTAAGGCCGGCTCCCAGACCATGGTGGCTGTCTGCGTAGAACCGTAGGTAGCGAGCGGCGACGGGTGCTGACTCTTCTGTGTGAAAAACCAAATCCGTTTCAAGGTCTCCAGTGCCAGAGGCTATCGGTACGGCATCGTCCCCAAATGTGCCCGTAGTGGAAGCTTCCACCCGGTACGATTGAGTGGCTCGGTTGTTGTAGCTCCGGTTGTGTGTGTTCGCCCAGCGGACTCGAAGAACGCCGACCACATCACCAAAATCGAGTTCAACAAAGGCTGCGGCGCCGTTTTCACCCAACCACATGGTGTAGTCCAGTTCTGCTTCCTCTGACACATCGCCGTCGACGGTGTTCTCCGCAGAAAACAGTGGGTTGAGTGTTGAGGATGCTGTGGCCTCGGCGGAAAGGGCGAGGTTGTCTCCAAGTGCGCATGCCTCACCGTCCGTGAACAGGTCCACGACTTCGGAGCTGCTTAGGGCATCGTCATACATGCGGATTTGGTCGATCTGGCCATTCCATCCACCACCCAGCCCATAGTAGGAGCCAACCGATAGATCGTCGGTGTTGGCGGCGGGTTGGGCGCCGAATGTGGGCGTGCTGGCCGCAAGCGACCCGTCTACGTACAGGCTCAATTCTGAACCATCAAAGACACCGACAATATGATGCCAGTCCCCGTCTGTGACACCCGTGGTGACCGCGCCCCATTCTGTTTCATCTTCGTCGTCAAATCCAAAGATCAACAGGTCTGTATACAGTGCCAAGCCAATAGAGGAAGGGTCACCCTTGATGACAATGACTTCAAAGTCACTTGGGGCTCCATCTCTGCGCATCCATGCTTCAAGAGAGTAGGCGCCGTCCGGCTCTATGGCCGAATCGTGCGGGACAATCACGCTGCCGCTGCCCCCCATCGACAGGGCATTTCCATATTGGCCAATTGAACGACTGCTGCCCGATTCCGTCGCGTCGAGTCCATACGGTCCCCAGTCGGACGCGGTTCCGCCAACATCTTCATCAAAGGCCAGCAATAGGGTGGTGTCATCTCCGCATATGTCGTCAAAAGTGACGGATGTTGAGTCCGCGGATGTGTTGACGTTTCCAGCCACATCTTCAGCTTGAACAACCAGAGAGTTGCTGCCTTCCTCCAATGGTACGTAGGCCACCCAAGTGGCATAATTCTCGCTGGTCGGAGCAGCGTTGGCCCCGTTGACGGAAATGCTTTGGATGGCTGACTCGTCAGAGGCGATGCCCTCTATCTTGACGTACCCAATGTCTGAAGTGGCGGAGGAGCCAGGCGAGGTGACCTCTGCGGATGGTGCTGAGCCGTCTTCATCTCCGGTACAGTATTGCGTATTGGCGTCCGCCAATATCAAGATTTCTGAACTGGACATTTTGCCTTCGCGAATGACCAGTTCATCGATGGCGCCTTCAAACATATAGGTGCTGGTGGTGTAATCGGGCCGGCCAAGCTGAAGTGCGTCGCCGTTGGTAAGTAGAGGTTCTGATAGAGAGTCTGAGGCCAGCAGGACACCGTCTTGGTAAACATCCATCGTGCCGTCGCCAACCGTGGCTGCATAGTGGTGCCATTGTCCGTCGCCGAGTGTGGATGCGCTGGCGCCCGCGAATACGTAACTTCCGCTTTCGTTTACCCCATAGAAATACAGTTCGTCTTGGTAGGTCCAGATACTGTAATTGTACGATGTGCCTTTCGTTAAAATGGCTCGCCAGCTATCGCCGATGTCGTCAGTTCTCATCCACCAATCGATGGTGAAATCATCAGCAAGGTCAAGAGAATCTGCATCGGGAATCGTTACATAGGACGACCCGTCAAAGCCAAGCCCACCAAAAAAACGGCCGCCCGTCCATTCTGCGTCGGTGACGGTTCCGTCGTTTCCGCCCGGGCTACCATCTGACGCGTCGGTGCCTCCACCATCATCCAAGTGAAGAATGACTACGCTGCCGTCCGAGTTGAGATTGACCGTGATGCTGTCTGTGTCTGAACCCGTATCGTCGCTGACCGTGAGTTGAAGTTCGTATCTTCCTTCGACATCGGGGCTAAAGCTTGGTGTTGTACTGCTTGCACCAATGAGGTCGGAGTCTGTGACACTGGATCCGTCGGGGATCGATGTGAATGTCCATTCGAAACTCAGGTCGCTACCGGATGAGTCAGAACCATCCAAATCTATTGCGCTTGTGTCACATAGAATGATGTCACGGCCAGCATCTGCAACGGGGCCGCCACCAGGGCCTCCGCCACCAGAGCCACCGCCGCCGCCAGAGTCACCACCGCCGCCGCCAGAGTCACCACCGCCGCCGCCAGAG
>PALY01000156.1 GCA_002707085.1 Deltaproteobacteria bacterium | reverse complement strand
CTCGTCATCGAAGGAGGCAACAACCTGAAGAAGGAGCCGGCGTATGGCGCTGATGTGTTGCGGTTGTGGGTCGCGACCTCCCTAACAATAACGTTATTCTTCATCACGCTCTCCTGCTGGTCGCCGTCGAGGGCGACCCAGTAACAACAGCACACCAACGCCCGCGGTAAATATCACGGTTACCTCACCAAGCGTATCGTACCCCCGATAACTGGCGAGAACCGACGTTACGATATTGGGCATGCCCGTTTCCGACTTCGAATCATTAATATAACGGGGTGCAACATGCAGGTTCGCAGGCGCATCAGGGTCACCAAAAGCAGGCATATCCTGGGTCGCATAGATAAGGACTACACCCGTTGCAAGCGCGACAAGCAGCGGTCCGATTCGAAGATTCAATTCTCTAAAGTGCTCTGGCCGTGAAGGCACCTGCGAGAGCATGCCTAGAAACAATACAGTCGTAATACCCGCGCCTACTGCCGCTTCTGTAAAAGCAACATCAACGGCGTCCAGCAACACAAATAGCGCTGCAGATAGCAGACTGTATATTCCAGTAAGCATTGCGGCTACAAAAAGACTACGCAGATATACTAGAGCGATCGCGGTCGCCACCAGCATAGTTAACAGCACAATGTCGATCAGCTGTTCGATGATGTTTCTTCCTCATCAAGCTCAGGCGTTAGACCGCCATGCAATGCGGCTCGAGCTAGCGCATGGGTAGCGGTCGGGCCTGTAATTACGATAATCGCTAGAATCATCAGCAGCTTCACCGTCACCAGAGTAAAACCCCCTTGCAGCATCAACCCCAGAATCAGTGCCCCAGTTCCAGTTGAATCCAGGATGCCCGCGGCATGAATCCGACTGAAATAGTCCGGCAACCGAAGCACGCCAATGGCGGAGATAATGCAAAAAACGCTACCGCTAACAAGCAGAAACCAACTCAGCGCGTCAATAATCATTATTCGTCCCCGCTGGCGCCAAGGTCACCAAAGTTAAAGAATTTCAAGATTGCGAGTGTGCCGACAAAGTTAATAAGTGCATACAACAATGCGATATCGAGAAACTCAGGTCGCCCTGTGAGAAAACCCAGCAGAGCAACGAACAAAACCGTCGCTGTACCCATGCTGTTAACTGCAAGAATACGATCAGTAAACGTGGGCCCAATAAATGCCCGCACCAACATCATTGCCATGACGATGAGAATTGCACCCGTCGCTACCGCAAACATCATGATTGATCGTCCTTCAGAGTCTTGGTCTCCAGACCCGCGATGCGATTGTTCATCTCATTTGCCAGAACACTATCGGAAAACACTTTTGCAAGCGAGTGGACCGACAGGCCATCTTCAGTGATGTCGACCGTCACTGTACCAGGCGTCAGGGTTATGGAATTGGCATAGATTGTCGTCGCCATATCGCTGTGCTGCTTTGGTTTGGTAAGAATAATCTGGCGATTCAACGGCATCCGTGGCGACAAAACGATCCTAGCAACCAGTAGATTGGACCAGATTATTTCCCGGATCAGCCAAAGTAGATAGAGCGGATATTTTGGTAAAAGCGCGAGCCGCACCCCATCGAAAGTTAATAACTTGAGACGAATAGTCAGCCAGATGACAGCAACGCTGGATACTAAACCCAGCCCTAGTTGCAGCGCATTCAAATAACCAGAGAGAGAAATCCACAGCAGCATCAGGGCGCACGTCGCGATGATGACGGATAGATATACGTCCTTCAAAATCTAGTTCCTTGTAACTTGCCGGAGAGTGGCCGCATAAAAAAGAGCCTATTGTATCCCGATGCCAAGCCGATGGTCGACAATGCCCTGTGAACTTTATGCAAAACTAGTGTATGTTTCGCTACAAATATTACGACCCTAGGAGATTTGTCGTGTCACTGGAATCTTTTCGAGAAGAAACCTGCGCTTGGCTAGAGGAAAACTGCCCTAAGTCAATGCGCACGCCCATGCCGGCAGACGAAATGCCACAACCGGGTCGCAGGGCAACCTTCAAGAATCCGGATTCCAAACTCTGGCTGGACCGAATGGCCGAAAAAGGTTGGACTGTCCCGCACTGGCCCAAAGAATATGGTGGAGGCGGCTTAGAGGTGGACGAATTACAAATCCTAAGAGAGGAGATGGAAAGAATTAAGGCTAGAACGCCACTCTTTGGCGGTATGGGCGTCAGCATGATTGGCCCAGCCCTGCTGGAATTTGGTACGGAAGAACAAAAGAAAGAACATCTCACCAAGATCTGTAACGGTGGAATCTGGTGGTGCCAGGGTTACAGCGAACCCAATTCCGGCTCTGACCTAGCCAGCCTGCAAACCCGTGCTGTCCTAGACGGTGACGAATATGCCATCAACGGATCGAAAATCTGGACATCGGGCGCAGACAAGGCAGACTGGATCTATTGTTTGGTACGAACCGACTTCGACGTACCTAAGCACGACGGCATTTCATTCATTCTATTCGACATGGATCAGCCGGGAGTTTCCGTAAAACCTATCAAGCTAATTAGCGGTATGTCTCCATTCTGTGAAACGTTCTTCGATGATGCCAAAGCACTACGCAAGAATATCATCGGCGAAGTTAATAAAGGATGGACTGTCGCCAAGCGGCTTCTACAGTATGAACGAACCTCAATAGGTGGCGGAATGGGTGGTGTTCCCGCCAAAGGCTCAAAGGGACCGAAGAAAACCATTGCAGATATGGCAGTCGACAGACTGGGCACAGTGGATGGCAAGATTGCCGATTTGGGTCTCCGAGATGACATCTCGACACACCTTATGAACGACAAGAGCTTTGCGCTCACCGTTCACCGCAATACAGAGGAGTCCAGGTCTACAACAGCTCCGACCTTTGCATCTTCCATGTTCAAGCTCTACGGCACAGAACAGAATAAGAACAAATACGAGCTGTTACTCAGGATGGGTGGTACTAACGTACTGGGCTGGGAGGGAGATGGTTTCGCTCCTGAAGACATCGACCTAACGCGCGACTGGTTGCGCACCAAGGCAAACTCCATTGAAGGAGGCACCACGGAGGTGCAATACAACATCATCGCCAAACGCGTTCTCGGCCTACCCGACTGAACCTCACATAACCATTTCGTCTGAGCGCTAGGATTATCTATGGTGGACCTGCTAAGACGAGCGCAATGGATTCCCATCGACAGAGCCTAGCTATCGATGGGCTACACCACACAAAACCGATTAACTGTTGGACTCCGCCACACAGGGGCGTTTCATTCGGCCTGCAGGTTACGTTATGCACCGCTATAGTGTCGACGTTAGATGAGCCTGTACTCCCGGTTACCAATGTTATAGGAAAACGCTACTGAAACGGAGCCCAACTGGCAGATCCAATTTGCCACTGGGATCCGCAAACTATGGGCGGCTAAATCTAAATGACTTGCATCTGGAAACTAACGTGTTGATCATTGGTGATAGCAGCCAACCAGCGTATACAGATTATAGAATAACGAGGATGTTCGAACTTATAGCGTCGAATACTCTGCCTAAAGCGATCCCAGATGACTACGCTATCTGCTCTACTGGTTTATTGAGAGAACCGGGATCTCACCATTCGAACCTAGCGCATTGTTTAGCGATTCAGTAACGTAAGGTGATGATCCCGAAACCCATCTTCATCAGTCAGCTAGGCGAAGGCAAACTGTTTGCCATGCCGCATCCCCCTGGAGGTGTCTATCTGCATGGAGCGCTCACGCATCTCGCAGAAACTGGTATCACCTCCATCGTATCCCTGCTTGATGAGTTCGATATCAGTGTCCTGGGACTCGCCGAAGAGGAATACATCTGCCAGTTGCGCAGTATTGATTTTCTACATCTACCAATCAAAGATCGTTCTACACCTATTAGATCCGATGAATATCTTGAAGCTGTCAATAAAATCTACGATCACATCGTTGTGGGTGGAAACACTGTGGTTCATTGCTGGGCTGGTTGCGGACGCACAGGACTTTTTAATGCGTCATTATTGGTGCGGCACGGCGCGGCACCTGAGGTAGCATTCCAGCAGGTATCTGAAGCTCGCGGCGCACCGGTTCCGGACACCCAGGTGCAGGTGGAGTGGGTGTTCGCACATCGAGATATACTACAGAGTTGAAGCGATCAGATGATTCTGGCCTAATGAAAAACTCTTCCAAGGATGATCGTTAGATGAAATATCGTCGCTTTGGTCGCACCGAAATGATGCTGTCGCAGTTCTCCCTTGGCTGCATGCAATTTACTGGAAAGTCTCCCGAAAGAAACGCCATCGAGACCATCGAACACGCCGTCAAACTCGGAGTCAATCATCTGGAAACAGCCCGGGGCTACGGCAACTCCGAAGAGCGCCTGGGCAAGGCACTAAAGAAGATCCTAAAGAAAGTCCCTAGAGAAGACCTATATATCACCACCAAAATAGGTCCCTCATCGGATCTAGATGAATTTAAAAAGAACTTTGATCTGTCAATGTCGACGCTGGATCTCGACTATATCGACAATCTTGATTTTCACGGGCCCGGAAACTACAACACAATTGCTCCGGCAATGAGCGAACGAGGTTGTCTCGGCTTCGTTAGAAAAATGATGGCAGAAGGCGTTGTCCACCACTTCGGTTTCTCAACTCACGGCTATCCCACTGGAGTTATGGATCTTGTTAACACCAATGAGTTTGAGTCTATTAATTTGCACTATTACTATTTCTATCAGGGTTTACGAAAGGTCGTAGAACGGGCAGCCGAACTCGATATGGGTGTGTTTATCATCAGCCCGAATAATCAGGGGGGCAAATTACAAAACCCGACTGAATCGCTATCGAAAGCCTGCGCGCCGCTGCTTCCTATGACCTTCAATCACATGTGGCTGCTGAACCAACCGCAAGTACATACGCTGTCTTTTGGGCCCGCTAATCCTGAACAAATAGAAAATAACCTCATTGCCCAGAACTACGACGGTACCGGTGAAGGTCGAGTGGTTTTCGATAAGGCACTTGAGCAGGTAGAGGAAAGTTACCGCGCCAGCCTCGGTGCTGACTTCTGCACGGTGTGTAACAAGTGTCTGCCATGCCCCGAAAATATAAACATTCCGGGGCTGCTCAACTGGCGCCAGATGAACAAGGCATTCTCCATGACGGAGTACGCCCAGGGAAGATATGAGAAGGTTGGTAGTGGCGGCGCATGGATTCTCGGCGTGAAAGGAGATCAATGCACCAAATGCGGTGATTGCCTACCCCGCTGTCCAGAGCAGCTTAACATTCCCGATTTGTTGTGGAGCACCCACAAGGAACTCGAAACCGGTGCCATCTCGGGACCGACGTGGGATCATGAAGGTGATCTGTTAAAAAAAGATCTGCGCAGCGACTAGCTGCTATATATTGTAGACCCTTTCTGCCGTAAGCTGAAACAGCTGGTGCTTTTCATCATCGGAGAAATCCAAAACGATTTTTTTCAGCCCGTTGAAGAGTACATGATATGAAAGCGAGTTTCGATCCACCGGGAAGTTACTTTCCATCATGCAACGCTCTATACCGAAACATTCAATAGCGTGCAGAAAATAAGGCCGCTGTGCCTCTACGAATTCATCTGAGGAAGCAGGCGTATCCCGCACATCCCAACCGAATCCGTTTACCGGCATAGCCAGACCACCAATCTTTGCCACCACGTTGTCACACTCCGCAATTTCTGCGATGTCCTCAATCCATCTATCAAAAACCTCCTGCCGCTTATCAGCATAGTGGCCAACGCCCACGGGCGTACCGAAATGATTGAACACAAGCTGTGTGTCCGGCACAGATCTGGCTAGCCTTGCATAGTCCTTATTGCGATTGTGGTAATGATAGGTGTCGTAAGTCAGCCCAAGACGGCCAAGCACTTTCACACCCGTCCTAAAGTCCGACCGATCATAAAGATCTTCCGCACCATCTCGTGCGGATTTTCCGAACGGAAACGGTTCTTCCATCCAGGCGCCCGCATGACGAATACCACGAAATAGCCCGCTGCCCGCCTCCTCGTGGGCTTCCAAGACCTCAACCACATCCTCCCCCAGACGCAGATCTGCATGGGAGACAATTCCTGCAATCTTGGATCCACCCAATTCCCTCGCTCGTTCTGCCTGCTTTACGACGAACTCGGTTTCTGCCACAGCTTTCATGTGGTCAGGCCCTTCCTCCCGGTATCGAGATCCACATTCCATATAAACAGTCTTAATCACGTTGTGACCAGATCTCGTATCGGCAAGCAGTTGTTCTACTTCGTATACTTGGGCATTTCGCGTCCACAAGTGATGGTGCGAATCTACGATTGGTAGATCCGGGTCAATAATGGCTTCTTTAACCTGATCGAGCCAGGCGTCAGTCCCAGGTTCAGGCATAACTCTGTCCAAAGCAAATTTTGATCATTAATAATAGACGAAATTAATCATCAGGACATTCGACTAGTGGTGAAGGTCCCCACGATTCAGTACTACTGACTACTCCGAAGATGGCACCTCGATCTTATCATCGCGCAGTCGTTCGCGGTACTTATTGCCCATCAATTCCTGCAGGTCTTAACCGGTATTGCTCTCATCGACCATTTCACGTCCGAGCAAAGTTTAGAACATGATGATAGTGGTAGATTGACCAAACTCATCTCCTACTAGGAACATATGCAATTTTACTTGATGTACAGACGATATCTAACGGCGCCAGGACTGAGAACCCAGTATGACTGCGCGTCGCAAAGGCCTAGCGCTGGTTCGTTAACTGTTCTAATGCGGTTGTCGCTCTGCGCAAGACAGTCTCTTTCTTTTCTTCCAGATCCATCTCTTCCACATCACCAGTAGCCTCTTCGGCGTAACGTTTATAGACACCCTGATCAATGGCCGCCATGCGCCAGCTGGAAAAACCGCGGTAATAGTTAATATGCGTCAAGTCTTTACCGGTCACCTGTGCATATGCATCGCATACTTGATCGCGCGTCCAGAATCCCCCAACTCCAAGAATGTGAATGTCACTTAAGTGTTCCCCCGGTTCAACCCAGGTGTTAAGTAGATAACCCAAGTCAGCCAGAGGGTCGCCTAGTGTACAGAGTTCCCAATCAAGCACCGCTTGAATCTTACCGTCGGCAACGATCATATTGCCGAGTCTATAGTCACCATGGACGATTGAGGAACCAATCTGTTCTGGCATTCGTTCATGTAGCAATCTGATAGCTTCTTCCATCTCCGGAATCTCATGAGTTTTCGTTGCTTCCCACTGGCGCGTCCAGCGTTTTAGCTGACGAGCGACATACCCTTCTTTGCGGGCAAGATCACCCAATCCGATGGTATCTATGTCGGTAGCATGTAAGTCAGTGAGCACCTTAACCAGATGCTGACTGACTCCCGCACGATCGACCAAAGACAGTTTTTCTGACTGTTCAACTTCCATCAACACGACGCCATCGACAAAGCGCATCACATAAAAGGGGGCACCAGTGATGGACACGTCCTCGCAAACACCATAGGTCTGAGGGACAGGTACCGTCTCTTTACCCACGGCAGAAATAATTCGATGTTCTCGCACCATGTCATGTGCACTCTCAAGCGCATTTCCCAACGGCGGGCGGCGCAACACATAGGCCGCACCGCGCTGATCCACACATTTGCAGGACAGATTCGAACGCCCACCGGTTAACGCTGAAAACTCTATGGGGAGTTCGAGATCTGGAAGCTTGCTTGCAAGCCAGGCTGAAACCCTATCGCTGTCGATGCCAGGTACGTCCATCATAAGATCCCAAAGTCCCAAGCTTCTCCACCTTTAAGACCTTCTCCAGTAAGGTTTTTGTCACCTATTTGTTGACGCGCAGCCTTGCGCACTATGGAAACGGAATTTACCTTAACGAACATCACCTCGTCATCACCTTCAACCAATTGACCGAAGGTCTCGTATTTCAATCCAAACTCCAGCTCTACAATAAAATTCCACAGATCATGTGGCATGGATGGATCTAACCTAAGGTCCGAAGGTATCTTGACTTCATAATCGTTGTCGATGATCACAGAGACGGGACATCGACGCTCATCCAACTTGCGGAATCGCACAGTCATCCTGATGCTCCATTCATTACAACAGTTGTTTCATTATATGGGCGACCGGCTTGACCAGTTACTTGCTCCCCAGTACCGTGAATCGCACTATATCAGTATAAGAGACACCACCATGAAAGTCCTAATCCTGTCTGGTCCAAACCACAGTTTCGACAAATGCGCCGCCGTCATGAGTCAATTCCTAGGTAATGAAAATGACATTGAAGTCACACTGGAAGACGACAAAGACATTCTACTCTCAGGCATGAAGAAATTTGACTCCTGTATATTCGGTACGGGCTTCTACAAACGCATTCGCGATGACGATGGTAATGCCCACTGGGTGCCAGAACTAACTTCAGCGCAGGAAGAAGGTATCTACAACTATGTGGCCGCTGGTGGCGGACTCATCGGCGTCCATGGCACCTGCTGGCGAATTGGCGAGCGACCCGTAGCACTGATTGGTGGACACGCAAACTGGCATCCCCCGTTTTCAACGTTTACTGTGAACATTGCCGAAAACGATCATCCGATTACCGAAGGCGTTTCTGACTTTGAGGTGGATGACGAGATTTATATGACAGCCTGGTTTCCTGAAGTCGAAATCCACGCTACCGCTCAATATGCTAACTGGTCACATCCAATGGCCTGGTCCAAATCCTATGGCGAAGGTCGAGTATTTTACACGACCCTAGGCCATGGACCGGACACATTCACCCGTCCTAGCATGCAGCAACTAATAACCCAGGGTGTACGTTGGACTAGTCAACAATACGCTTGATGGCATCGTCTTCGGTCGCAATGTAGAGGTATCCATCCGGTGCCTGACGTACATTACGCACCCTCCCGATCTCCTCAAATATGACATCGGCAACCGTAATGGTATTGCCCTCGACCTTGCACAACACTAGATAGTCAAACTTCAGCGAGCCAACCAGCAAGCGACCTCGCCAGTGGGGGTATCGATCACTGGTAACAAAAGCCATACCCGAGGGGGCTATCGAAGGATCCCAGTACCAAATCGGCGACTCATACCCTTCTCGCTTTGTTCCTTCAGCAAAACTTGTTCCCCAATAGTTAATACCATAACTCAGTATTGGCCAGCCGTAGTTGGCTCCCTTCTTCACGATGTTGACCTCATCGCCACCCCTAGGACCATGCTCATGGATCCAGATTTCTCCGGTAACAGGATGTTTTGCCATACCCTGAGGATTGCGATGGCCCCAGGAATAGATCGCAGGCTTGGACTTATCTACAAACGGATTATCTTGGGGTATGCGACCATCATCGTGGATACGGTAGATCTTGCCGCCATCTCTGGTCAGATCCTGCGGATTTTCGGCCCGATCACCTCGATCACCAATCGAAAAATATAGGTAGCCTTCATTATCGAACTCGAGACGACTACCGTAGTGCTGACCCTTTTTACTATTGGGCTCGGCCTTGTACACAGTTTCGAGGTCCTCCAGCGAATTGTCCTGCAACTTCGCTCGCACTATCGCGGTATTGCTACCGCTCCCCTCACCTTCACTGCTCGAATAGGAAAGGTATAGCCAGCCGTTATTCGAATAGTCAGGATGCAGTTCTATATCAAGTAACCCTCCCTGACCGCTGACGTGCACCTCTGGTAAGCCGCTTATCGTGCCGATTATCTTTCCGTCACTTACTCGATACAACTCACTTTCTCGATTGGTCACAAGCATGTCACCACCTGGCAGCCACGTCATGCCCCAAGGTATATCAATGCCTTTCACATAGTCTTCGACCCAATACTCACCATATCCGCTGCAACACAGTGCGGATAAGCCAACCAGCACGATTAATCGATTCATATGCTTGCCTAACGTTAAGCTACACGATAAATCAAGCTGCCAAATAGTCGTTGATTACCTTGTCGAACTTGTCCTGCGCTTCTTCTAGCAGCTTGGGCAGATGATAAGTCGGAAACAGATCCTCGCAGGCGTCATGGTCTCGCAGTAATAGTTTGGCCAGATTTGACTTATGGACTTCGGTCGTTCCGTCCACGATGCCCATCTGCGGAGCCGACATCCACATGTCTGCAAGTGGCGTCTCGTTCGACATTCCCAACGCACCATGCAGATGAATCGCACGATAGATAATGTCGTGATTAACCTTCGCTGCAGAGATCTTGATAGAAGCAATTTCCTTACGAATTTCACGCGTATACGCTCCAGTCTTGTCGATGAGCCAGGCGGTATAGAGTACATGCAAACGAAATTGCTTGAGCTGAATGTACGAGTCCGCGATGTCCTGCTGCACCATCTGCAATTCTGACAACAACTGACCTTTTGCCTTACGACTTAGTGCACGTTCACACATCATGTCGAGCGCCTTGGTACAAACACCTACAGCGCGCATGGCGTGATGCACCCGCCCTCCGCTCAACCGTGTCTGCGACCCTACAAATCCCTGACCTTCTTCGCCAAGAAGATTCTCGGCAGGCACCCGTACGTTGTTGTAACGGATATAGGCATGACCACCGCCGCTTGCCACGTTGTAGTTCTCTCGCAAAGAGGTGCCAATCGTATGCACGTTCCGAACGATTTCGACACCTGGCAGATCTCGATCGACGATAAACATCGATGCTTTCTCAAGCGTCGGTTTCTCTGGAGCCGTGACCGCCATGACAATCAGAAAATCGGCATTCGCACCGTTCGAGGTAAACCACTTTTCACCGTTTAGCACCCACTCGTCGCCATCACGGACAGCGGCACACTTAAATTCACCAGGTTCGCCAGCGTGAGGCTCAGTCATGGAGTAAGCAGAATGCTTTTCTCCTGACAGCAAAGGCTCCATGTATTTTTTCTTTTGCGCCTCAGTGCCATTGTGGGCAATAAGTTCCATATTGCCTGTATCCGGTGCTTGACAACCAAAGATTCCAGGGCCACTGCGGGTTCGACCCAGTTTTTCATTGAGCAGACATAACTTTACCTGCCCTAGACCTGGACCACCGAGGTCCTTACCCAAGTGGAATCCCCACAACCCTCGATCTTTGACCTGTTGCTTCAGACTATCCATATAAGCCCTGATCGCTCGCCAACCATCTCTATCTATTGGATCGCCGCTCTTGGTTCTTCCGCCACGCATAAAGTTATCAAGTGGTTCAATCTCTTCCTTTGCAAATTTCTCAACCCAGTCTATTTGTTCCTGAAACTCGGGTTCCACGTCAAAATCAATTGGCATCTCTCACCTCTTTTATTATCACTACTATTAACTACTCGTCTTCACCGCTTACCATGACATTTATTTCGTCATCCTGCGACTCAGCCGGTATGGAAACATCAAACCCTATAGGTCTGCAACACACCTGACAATCTTCTACATATTCCTGACTTTCTACCGAAGTATCGATCAACACAACAATCAGCGCCCCGCAATAGGGGCAACTCAGTTTATACTCAACAAGCTGATTCATGATTCATCCGAGGTCCGTCGCCAAACCGACCAGGATTTAGCATCTTAATTCTGTAGAATTGTGACTAGCAGTGGTTTGGGTAAATAATGACAACAAAACCTCTATTATGGATTGTAGCCTCGGTAATCGCGGTCCTTAGTGCGACTTTCGCCTATTCATTCTTTTCCAAAGTCTTCCCAATTATAGATCTCGACATCTCGATGACAAGGGAAGCAGCACTGATGGATGCAAGGCAACTTGCGGCTGACAAAAACTGGGGACCGTCAAATCCGGAGAGCGCCGTGTCATTTTCTGTGGACCGGCGCGCGCAAACATTCGTCGAGTTAGAAGCCGGTGGCGTGGAATCTTTTCGTGCTCTACTCAATGATGAAATCTATACACCCTACTCGTGGCGTGTACGACTCTTTGCCGAAGGAGAGGCCAATGAAGTCAACATCTACTATCGACCCAACGGCCGTCTTTTGGGGTTTGCAGAGCGGATACCTGAGGATGCCAAACGCCCGAACATAGACTCGAAAAACGCAAGAGCCCTTGCTGAACAGTCGGCCCGTGATTTCTGGGCCATCGACCTAATGAGCTACAGACTGGTGGAATCAGGGCAAGATGAAAAACCAAATGGTCGAATTGACCATCGCTTTGTCTACGAACGCAGCATTCAGTCCGTTGGTGAGGGAAGTCTGCGAGTCGAGATGGACGTTAGTGGTGATCGTGTCAGTCGCATTGTGCCTATACTTCGGGTACCTGAATCATTTTACAGACGCTTCGAAGAAATGCGTTCAGCCAACAATTCACTTGCCATGGCAGGCAGCACCGGTGCAATACTTTATTTTCTCGTCGGTTGCGGCTTCGGTTTCTTTTACCTGCTGCGACGACACGCTATCGTCTGGCGCCCCCCCATTATGCTCGCAGTGGTCATTGCCAGTCTACAGATTCTGAACGGACTAAACGCCCTGCCTCTGTCTTGGCTTAACTACAATACCTCACTTACATCTGGAAGCTTCCTGCTAACGACTTTACTGCCGATCTTATTAAACGGTGTATTTATGGGTGTGGTCTTATCATTCTCATTCATCGCCGCAGAAGGCCTTTCCCGACTCGCATTTCCAAGGCATCCACAATTATGGAAGGTCTGGGATAAAGAGGCCGCATCAACCTACGAGATTACCGGCCAGACAGCCATCGGATATCTGCTTCTGCCCATCATGGTTGCCTTCGTTGTTGGTTTTCACTACATCGCAAGCAAATACTGGGGTTGGTGGAATCCTGCAGACACCATGGCTAATCCCGATGCATTGGCGCACGTCCTCCCCTGGCTTACACCACTTGCACTATCGCTTCAGGCCGGCGTCTGGGAGGAATGCCTATTCAGGGCTGTACCCCTCGCAGGAGCAGCATTACTGGGCGAGCGCTTCGGCAAACGAAGTCTGTTTATCAGCATCATGGTCTTGCTTCAGGCACTAATTTT
>PALY01000155.1 GCA_002707085.1 Deltaproteobacteria bacterium | reverse complement strand
GTGTCGTCTGTGTCCGCGGTGTCGTCTGTGTCCGCGGTGTCGTCTGTGTCCGCGGTGTCGTCTGTGTCCGCGGTGTCGTTTGTGCCCGAACTGTTGTTGTGGGGTTCAGGAGTGTTCGCGGTATGGTTTTTTTGGGAAGGACTGCAACTGAGGCTGAATACTATGAACCAAAATCGCATCTTTGCTCCTCCCTGTATTGCAACGTAGCGAGGTTTGTGGGGATACGCAGTTGTTCGGCTATCAAACCAAGGCAGTACCGGTTTGTTCGAAGATTTATGTATGTCACCAGACCGTGAATCGCCGAAGCCCATCAAACCGTTAGAATACTGTTCGATACCAGTTGAGGAAAGATCTGTGTCCCAGCCGCTTACTGTTCAACGAGAGGAATACCAGTGGTACCTCAAGGCCCTCAATTCGGGTGCGTCCGTGCTGCACCGCTTGGGGTTTCCTTTTGGAAAGCTCGATGAGTCCTCTTTGTTACAGGGGGCGAGAAAAGCCACAGGCTTGGATGATTGGGGTGGCGAACACTTTTTGGAACCCATGCGGGTCATGCTTGAAGATGTTGAATCATCAAATCTGACGACATTGGCCCGTATCTCTACTCGAGACATCGGAGTTCATTGTCTTTCAAACCGGCTTCGGCTCACGGATTACTTCAAGCAGCATCCGGAAGTCAGAAACCATAAGATCGATCGGCCTGTGTTCATTTTGGGTTTTCCCAGAACTGGAACGACAGTTCTACAGAATCTGCTGGCCTTGGGGCCGGACCGTCGCGCACTGCCTTTCTGGGAAATCATGAATCCGGTTCCTCTTCATCCGGATCCTGTTCGAGATCGGAAACTGCGAATCAATGCTTCTGACGCCAAACTGCGGGTTGCATATTGGGTTGTTCCCGAAATGGCTGCAGTACATGAAATTCGGTCCGAGTCTTTGGAAGAGTGCTGGCCTTTATTGGCCAATGGCTTCACTGTCATGGCTTGGGACATGGGTTCTGGATGGCGGAATTATGGTGAGTGGCTGCTCCAACAGGACATGGCACCCAGTTACCGAGAATATCGTGAATGCTTACAGGTGATGGCGCAGCGTGTGCCGGACACAGACTTTGTTTTGAAGTGTCCAGATCACCTATGGTTTGTGGACTCTTTGCTGGAGGTCTTCCCTGATGCATGCATCGTGTGGACACACAGAGACCCTGTGGAGTCTATCGCTTCATATTGCTCTCTTATTTCACTCAACTGGAGACTGATGTATGGCCAATTCGACCCCAAAGAGGTTGGAGAACACATAGAAAAACGTTTCTTGAACGGTGTGCAGCGGGCCATGGCGGTTCGGGATCGGGTTGGATCAGACAGGTTCTTCGATGTGGATTTTGTCCAGTTGTGTGAAGACCCGAATCGAGTTGTAGGTGAGATCAACCGCCACTTTGATCTTGCGCCGATTTCTGAAGAAGCGATCTCTGGATATTTCGCAAAGAAACGTAAGGATGAACGGGGCCGTCACAGGTATAGTGTGGAGCGGTATGGGATAGATCGGGAGCGAGTTCATGCCCGGTATGCGGAGTATATTGAGCGCTTCCAAATCCCTCTTCGTGATGGCTAAAGGGAGGCATCGTGACAAATATCAATCCGATTGGCGTTGCCGTTCCCGTATTTATCGGATTGATTTGTTTTGAGTGGTTTGTTTCCAGACGTAAAAAGAGACCGTTTTACCGCATTAATGATGCAGTGAGTGATTTGGCGTGTGGGATGGGTGATCAGATGATTGGTCTGGTTGTAGCCGGGATCACATTTGGCCTGTACACGTGGGTGTACTCCCAATGGGGACTGTTGGAGATGTCCTCATCATCGGTCTGGACATGGGTTCTTGGTATTGTTGGAGTGGACCTTTGCTACTACGGCTATCATCGGTTTTCTCACCGTGTAAATTTTGGCTGGGCGAGCCATGTGGTCCACCATCAAAGTGAAGAATACAATCTTGCAGTGGCCCTTCGACAGCCTTGGTTTGCGCAGTTTTCCGGGTGGTTGGTGTACATCCCTCTTGCTGTTTTGGGCCTCCCACCAGAGGTGTATGGATTATCGTACGCCATCAATCTGCTGTATCAGTTTTGGATTCATACGCGGTTCATTGGCAAAATGGGTCCCTTTGAATGGGTCATGAATACTCCAAGCCATCACCGAGTTCATCACGGTACCAATCCCCAATATATCGATAAGAATTACGGCGGGATTTTCATTATTTGGGATCGGATGTTCGGTACTTTTGAGGAAGAAAAAGAGGAGCCATTGTACGGCATAATGAAACCTTTGCGGTCATGGAATCCAGTGACGGCCAATGTGCAGCCTTTTGTTTCTTTGATGAACGCTTCATTCTCAATGCCCCGGCTTGCAGACAAATTTCGTGTCTGGATAGCCGAGCCAGGGTGGACCCCAGACGGGGTGGCCGCTGTTCCGTTTCCAGCCCCCAATCGCGGCTACGATTCGGATGCATCGCCAGGGCTTCATTTGTACACAATGGCCCATTTGTTGCCCGTTTCGGCAGCGACGGGATGTGTCATTGCTTTCGTCAACGTATGGCCCCCTGTGTGGTTGGCCGTTGGTGCCGGATACATTTTTTGGACGTGTATGGGGTGGGTCGGTATTTTCGAAGGAAGTGCGTGGACCCGTTGGGTTGAAATACCTCGTCTGCTTTGTGTCGGGGGTGCTGCTGCTACCGTTGCTATCGAAAGCAGTAATGTTCAGGTGCAGATGATCTTCGCATTGCTCACTCTGTTTTCTGTGGTGAGCATCCCTTGGTTCAGGAATGGCTACCTTTCACCTGGTCGCCAGTAAGTTCCCAGCACCCGGTCCCAGACTGTAAACGTCGAGGCGTAGTTTCCTTTGGTGGGTTTGGAGTGGTGTAAATCATGGTGTTCTGCCGCTGCATACAGGGGGATGAGCCGTCCGATCGGTGAATGAATACCAGAGTGGATGTCCAGTTCGTGTAGGTTTCGGATGATCAAATACAGCCAGAATGTCGCTATTGGGATGGCACCCCAGATGGAAAACACCAATACCAAGCCGATAAAGGGGCCAGCCGAACCGACCAGCCACTCTACAGGGTGCACGTAGATGTACTCGATGGGGAGCGGTGAGAACGCCCTGTGATGAATCCGGTGGACCTTGTTGTACAGCCACTTGTTTTCATGAATCAAGCGATGCCACATGTAGAAGAACATGTCATCCAATACATGAATCACAAGAAGCTGTAGGATGACGGTGCTGATCCCCGGCCATTGCGCTTGAAAGAGATGGCCAAATGCGGTCAGTCCAGCCCAAGCTAGGGCCATCAATACCAGCTGATTAAATCCAATCAGAGGAAGTCTGCTCCACAGAGTAGACCATGGGTGGGGCCGGTCTTGGATCCGCAGGGAGTCTGGAATGCCGAAGTGGATGGTGGCAACGGTCCATAGAAGTCCCAAGACATTGATGCCCATGTAGATCATCAATGTTCCGAGCGCCAAGTCCAATATGTCTCCTGCTCAGACTAGAGTACCATCCATCGCTGCTTTGATTTACCAATTCATGTAGATGGTTGTGGCAAAACTTTCACTCAGCTGTGAAGCCACCTTTATGGTCTATGCGCCACCGAATTCCCCGAATTCTCCGCGTACGTACAAAAAGACCGCATCTGCTTCTGGAGTGGATAGTCCCATGTCTGGCATAGAGCCTACGCCGTTTTCAATCACATCCAATAGAATTTCGTCGCTCAGTGTGGGCACGGATTCAACCAAGCTGGGGCCTGTGGCTCCTGTGCCGTCCGCACTGTGGCAGCCTGCGCAACTGGCTGCGTAGACTTCGGCACCATTTACGGGTTCTACTTCTTCTTCGGTGACTCCCGAGTCTACGGCGTCTTTGTTGCAACCTATGAACAAGGTCATCAAGGCCAACGGTAGCAGTCTAGTGGTGAACATACGGTCTCCTTTTGTACGTCTTGGGAATCATGCCATAAAACACATGTGAGTACGCTAGAATTGCTACAGATCTTGCAGACTCTCGCCTCGCGTGACATTCTCAATACAGGGCTGGGGCGCAAATGCTCCAAGGGAGTGACCTGATGATTCGTTCGATCGGTATTTGTTTGGCTCTGCTGGGGGTTCCATCTGTGGTGCATGCTGAGGATCAAGCACCACCGGTACAAAGTGAAGTTCGTGAACGCATTGCAGAACTTCCGTACACCTTGGAAGCGATTTCTGACTTTGTGAAGACCGAGTTTTCAAAGGCGGGTCCACAGGTCAAGACTGCACCGGTGATTGAAGTTCTGATGAAAGACCTATCCAAGGCTGGTGCCGGTGGATTTCGAATTGGGCCTGAAGGCTTGGACTACACGTTTGAGTACCAGCGTGTAGGGGACCAAGTCCAGATTGATAAGATCTCTTTATAGTCGTTCATTTAAGGACCTGATCTGGGTAGCGGATACGAACGAACTGTTCGTGTCCAATGTCTTCCCAGGAAAAGACCGCTTCGATTCCGTTCGGCCAAAGTACGGAGATCGATGCTGAACAGTCTCTATCTCCGATGCCAATGTGCATCACACGGCTGTCTTCTGAGTTGTACGTCCCACGGCTGGACTTCTTCTCGCGGACGATTTGTTCATCACCCCAGTCATAGGTGATGGTGGTACCGAATGCATCGGCGTGGACCTCGTCGCCATCACCTTCTACAGAAATCGCGACCCATCGCTGGTTCTGACCCAACTCATTTTCGAACAAAAAGTTTGGCCGTCCACCCCCTTGATCACGGCCCCCGACCAATAGGTCGAGGTCTCCATCGTGATCAATGTCAGACCATGCATGGTTTTGTCCGCCACGCATGCGCTCAAATTCATCGTCATCATCGGCATTGATTCCACTGTTGATTCCGACGGAAGCGAAACTGGTATCCTCTCGTTGCCACATCAAGCCAAGCCAGGCCAACTGCTCTGGATCCGTGTAGCGATTCTCATATTTTGGGTCGCGTGTAACAGAGAGGTCCATACGCCCATCATTGTCAAAGTCCACAATGGCGGCATCAATATCTCCTTCGTTGAAGGGGATTCCCTTTTCCAAATAGGTGTTTTCGAAACTTCCATCTCCTTGGTTGATGAGCAGCTGAGATGGGTCTGACCACAGACGATTGTAGTCGGTAGGCACGGGGTGTGAGATCGCAGCCATCCATACGTCGGGAAGCCCGTCTCCATTCACATCTGCACAATCAATACCGAAAGCATTGGAACCGACTTGTTCGTCCGCACTGACATCCGGTTCATGCTCTTCACCATGATCCGTTTGTGGAAGAATGTAATTTCCCGTTGCAAGACTCTCGAACCCAGCCTCTCTGGCCACATTTATGAATGTCCCATCGTTGTTCTGCCACAGGTGATTGTGACCGTAGTTGGAACTCACGCCATAAGTGGCCACGAAAATGTCGAGGTCTCCGTCTTTGTCATAGTCACAGGTGACGGCACCATTGGAGGGTTGTGCTGGCGGATCGGTGAGGGCGCTTGCGTCCTTTTCAAAGCTCCCATCGCCATTTCCCCAGAACAGCGTGTCTTCTGCCGCGTAGGATGTGTGCCCATTTCCGACGAAAAGATCTACATTGCCATCGTTATTGAAGTCGGCGAATACCGCGGCAGAGGCGAGGGAGGGGTAGATGCCGACACCCGCGTCGTCCAAGGTTGTGTATGCACCCGTACCATCGTTCAATAGAATCGCAGATCTGTGGCTCTGATAGTTTGGTAGATCCAGTCCGGCGTAGATGTCTTGGTCCCCATCATTGTCGATATCTGCAAAGGCAAAAAATGCCGCTTGAATATCCCTGAGTCCTGATGCATCCGAGTGGTCGCGAAATGTGCCATCACCATTGTTTAAGAACACCAAGTGTTCGAATGGCACACCATTCGCTGGGTTTGGGTAAAGACTGTGCATGACGGCATCATCAAACCCGTCGCCATTGATGTCTGCGAATGCCAATCGTGAATGGTCATTGATTTGCATTCCGGCTGGTGGGTCAGGATCGTAGTTGTCCAGTTGAATACCACTTTGCTCGGATATGTCGGTAAAGAAATCACTGGTGGGGACATCCAATGGGACGGGGTCACATTGGAATAATGACTCGTTGTTCGTGTCCTTTTTTTCGATTGCCGGGGCGCAACCTAAAGCGACAATAGAAAACAACCAACAACGCATTTTGCCTCCATTCTTTCTTCTTTACTTGTAATCAAGGGAACCGTGTAGCAGTAGTTTCAGCTATCCTTCTGTTTGAAGAGGTGACCATGAGAATCTGGCTGATTGTTTTTCCATTTCTGTATGCGTGTGCAGAAAAGGAAGATGCAGGTCCATGCGAAGAGATCTGTACAATTTTGGTGGATGAATGTGGATACAGTGCATTTCCATCACATGACTCTTGTGAGCAGGGCTGCTCCTACGAGTCGGGTTGGGGCATTAACGCTGATGGGTACCTAAGCTGTATTTCTGCGGTAGAAGAATGCGACACATATGGGATGGTGGGGTGTGACAATGCATTTGGATTGTAAGCTTTCCATTGCCTTTGGACTGTTGTTGACGTGGTCTGGATGTTCCAAGGAGTACGAGATCATACCAACAGCTCCGGAGGTAGACCCGGGAGCGGTGATGGAATGTCCATTCACGCCGATTTCGGACACCAAGATGAGCGTATATGACTGCAATCCAGTCTTCGACGGAACGGGAGAGTCGTGGGGGGAGTCCGTCGGTTCTGTGGGGTTCTACGCCAACTCTGTTTTGGGTCACTCTTTCTATCAAATCTGGTATTCAGGTTCTGAGGATTCCGATGAGATTGGAGGGGATTGGGGTGTTGGCACCGCGATCTCATCCAATGGTACCGACTGGGAACCACACCCAGAAAACCCACTGTTGGAGAGTATCGAGGATGCGTGGAACCAGGATGGTATGTCTGCCATGCAGGTTGTGCGTGACTCTGCCAAAGACCAATATGTGATGGCCTACCAGGGCTATCTCTTGGATGAAGGTATCTTGGGTTTAGGTGTGGCGACTTCTTCTGATGGTGTCCGATGGGAGCAGCATGAAGACAACCCAGTGGTTGATTTGTCCGCAGATCATGACGGTTTGAATTGGTGCTGGCCTTTGGGAATCGCTGCCAATGAGCGTGGTGGAATTACTGGGTATTTGGGCGGAGGCGAGTCTGGGAGTACATTTGGGACCCCAGTGTGCAATGTATATCGAGCCCAAGTTTCAGACCTGAGTGACTGGGACATTCTTGATGATCCCGCCTTGGAAGCTGGGCCAGAGTCATACGATCAGGCTGGGGTTTCTGCGGCCAGTGTCGTGAAGGCCGGTGACACACACTACATGTTTTATGTTGGCTTTTCCGACTGGGAACCCATCAGTATTGGTGGCTTCGACTACATCGTCCCGACCAATCAAACATTGAATCTCGCGACATCTACGAGTGGCATTTCGTGGACGAAACATCCAGACAATCCGCTGCCAGTACACCTCACGCCTGAAGGCAATGTGACGGGTGTGGCGGCCCAGGTTGTGGATACTCGCATTCACCTTTGGATTACCGATGAATACGAAGAGTTGGGTCGGTCAGCGGTGGGCTACTATTACTATGAGCCAGAGATAGCAGACCATCCATAGTGTTGGGTGGTTGCCGGATTAGGCTTGGTGATGGTGGACCACGTCCAGTCTATTCATCATCTTCGATTTCGAACTCATCCGCTTCCGTCTGTGCGGCCTTCCATGCGGCGATACGAGGTTCTGCGGCGAGCCTTGCTTGTGAAGCAGCCCGACGTTCTTGAGATGCGATTGATTCGGCAGCCTGTTGAGCGTCGATGGCCTTTTCAAGAGCCTCTTCTAAGGCAGATATGCGATCCACCAATGTTTGTGTTTCTAGTGTAGAGCGATCTTGAGCGCTTCTCATCGCTTCTTCTGCCTCGTCTCTTCGGCGATCGGCCTCTTTTCGAGCAGATACCAAGTCCAAGACTTCAAGATTGAGTTGCTCAATGGTGTTTTGATGTTCTACACCTTGGTTGTCCAGTGAAGCCTTTTGTTGCTCCACATTGTCCAAAGTGGCTTGTATGTCCAGTCTACGTTTTTCTTCTACCTGGAGCTTCGCTGCTGTTTCATTGGTTTGCTGTACAGCTTTGTCTCTTTCGCCCTTGAACATGCTTAGCTGCTGAAGGGCTTCATCTCGTTCTTGACCAATGTTGGCCTGGATGGTTGATGCGTTGTTGAGTTTGCTCTCGATATCTTGCAGTTCAAACCTTGCTTTGTCTCGTTCGCTTGTCAGTTGCGCCCGGTGATCATGTGATTCCCGTAGCTGTTGCTGGGTATCCTTCAATTCACTTTGGGAACCATTGATTTCATCTTGTAGTTTGTTCCGCTCGCGGTCCCAGAGAATCCGCGCTTTGTTGACGGCATCTTCTTGCTCCGCCATTCGAAGCTGCAAGGCTTGTTTCTCAGCTTGAAGGGCTCTCATGCCTCGTTCCAAGTCGGATATTTTTTGGCTTGCATCTGAAGTGCTGGCTTTCAGTTCAGCCAGTACTTTCTCTGTGCGTTCCGACTGTTCTTGTGCTGCTTGTAAAGCGGCCTTGGTTTCGTCTCGTTCGCGTCTGGCGGATGCCATTTGATCTTGTGTGGCTTCAAGACGTTCCGTGGCTTTGCTTAGGCTTCGTTCAATGTTGGCGGTGACTTCTACAGCATGGTCCAGCTTGGTCTGCAGGTCGGCAAGGTCTGCCTCCGCTTGTTGTTTCGAATCCTCGGCCGCTGATTGGGCGGCGAGCGCAGAATCTCTTTCTTCAGCCATTGTGGTGGCATTGACGACCGCGGTTTCACGCTCTTCTTCCGCTGTTGCTTGCCGTTGTTCCGCTTCGGTTTGGGCAGCCAAAGCAGCATCTCGTTCTGTTTCTGCTGCTGTTTGCAGTGCGCGCGCATTGTCACGGGCTTCATTTGCCGAGTCTCGTAGACGTTCTGCTTCGGCGGCATCATCAAGGGCTTTCGATGTTTGTTCTGAAAGTCGGAGTTGCTCTGTTTCCGCTTCCACTTGTGCTGTCTCTGCGGATACTCGTTTGTGGTCACTTTCTTCGGCCGCCATTTCGGCTGCCTTCTGAACCTCAATGGCACTGTCTCGCTCTTGTCGGGCCTGATCTGCCTCATTTTCTGCTTCTGACTGTGCTTTTTCTGCAGCCCGCTGGAGTTCTTCCGCGGCCCGTTGGAGTTCTTCTGCAGCCTGTTGGGCTTCTTGTGCGTCAAGGCTGGCTTGAAGGGCGGCTTCTCGGTCTGCCTCTGCCTCTGCCTGCTTGCTGTTGGCTTCTGTCCGGAGAACCTGCTCGTTTTCAGCGGTAGCAATGGCTTCATCGCGAGCTGCGATGGCGGCTTCGCGTTCGGTTTCTGCTCCAGTTTGAGCAGCCTGTGCTTCCGCAGTCCTGTTCTCTGCTTGAACCTTGGCATCGTCAGCAAGAGTTGCCCGTTCGTTGGCCACTTCTGTTTCAGCAAGAGCAATGTCTCGTGTGGTTTCAGCGTGAGCTTGTGCCTCTCTCGCTCTTTCACGTTGTTCTTCAGCCTGCGCTTGTTTGCCTTCCGCTTGTGCTTGTCGTTCTTCGGCCTGCGCTTTTTCGGATTCGGCTTGGGTTTGCCGTTGTTCCGCCTGCGCTTGTTTGCCTTCTGCTTGTGCTTGTCGTTCTTCGGCCTTCGCTTGTGCGGATTCGGCTTGGGCTTGCAGTTCTTCGGCCTGCGCTTTTTCGGATTCGGCTTGGGCTTGCAGTTCTCCGGCCTGCGCTTTTTCAGATTCGGCTTGGGCTTGCAGTTCTTCGGCCTTCGCTTGTGCGGATTCCGCTTGAGCTTGTCGTTCTTCGGCCTTCGCTTGTCGTTCTTCGGCCTTCGCTTGTGCGGATTCGGCTTGGGCTTGCAGTTCTTCGGCCTGCGCTTGTTTGTCTTCCGCCTGTGCTTTTTCGGATTCGGCTTGAGCTTGCAGTTGTTTCGCCTGCGCTTTGGCCTCCAAAGCATCTGTGCGTTCGCTCAACGCCTGAGCGGCAGATGATTCAGCCGATGCTCTTTGATGCTCCGCTTGAGCCTGCAGTTCTTCCGCCTGCACTTTGGCTTGCAAAGCGTCCTGTCGGTCTTTTTCTGCATCTTCTTTCGCGTAGATCGCTTGCTCGCGAATCATTTCCGCGCCTTGTCGCTCTTCTTCGGCCCTGTTTTTCGCAGTTTCCGCCTGAACTTGCAGTTCTTCGGCTTGAGCTTGTGCGTTTTCCGCTTCGGCTTGTCGAGCTTCGGCTTCACCCTTCGCAGTCACCGCGTTGTCGCGTTCTACGATGGCTGCCGCCCTGTCCTTTTCTGCTGTTTGCTGCGCTGACAGAGCGTGCTCTTTTGCTTCTTCCGCGAGAGTGCGCCCCTGTTCAGATTCTATGGCTGCCTGTTCTGCTGATTGCTTCAGTTGTTCCGCTTCCAAGCGGGAGGCGTCTGCGGTGTCTCGAGCAAAGATAGCGTCGTCTCTATCTGCGATGGCGCTGTCACGGACTGTTTCCGCTTCAACTTTTGCCTCTATCGCTTCGTCCCGGACCTGTTCAGCATGAGTTTGGCTTGCAATGGCCTCTTCCCGATCCATTTCGGCTTGGGCTTGGAGGGCTTCAGCGCCACGCTGGGCTTCGGAAGCGTTGTGCCGGTCTTTTTCCGCTTGTGCGGCTGCAGCATTCGCTTCGTCTCTTTGATCTTCAGCAAGGTCACGGGCTTGTCTGGCCTCATCGCGCAAAGACTCGGCATTTGCCTGTGCTTCCAGCGCCAAATCTTTGGAGTGATTTGCTTCACGGAGATTTTCTATGGCTTGTTCTCGATCTTGTTCCGCAGACTCTTGAGCCAAAACGGCGTCATCTCGAGATGCTTCGGCTTCTGTTTGAGCCTGTTCCGCAGCCTTTTGTTTTTCGCGTGCCTCTTCCGTTTCAGCTTTGGCCGCAAGTACGGATTCATTGGCTTCAATGGTCTGGGCTTCTGCTCGTTCGACCATTTTTTGTGCAGAATCTCTTTCTGACCGAGCATTGGCCAAGTCGAGGGCCGCTTGCGCCTCGCGTTCAGCAACAGCAGCTTCGCGGGCCGCTATGCGTGCTTCCATCCTCGCTTCCAGTTGTGCCTGGATGTGATGAGTGAAGCGGCTGGTATTGAGGGGGCGCCGGACATAGAGGTCTGCCGCATGTTCTTGGAAGCCATGTTCAAGCAGCTCGGGTACTGCGATACCGCCAGAGGTCAAAATGACACCGCCGGTCGCTGAATCGTTTTCTCGTTGGAAATGATCACATAGGCGACGACCTGCGCTCGTGTCTCCATTCGCAATCAGCATCCATGGGGGTTGTGCTGCGTGCGGGTAATCTTCGGCACTGGAGAAATGGGTAATTTCCAAATCTGTATCGGCGAGGTGCGCTTGTAGCCATTGCAGCGTCGACACATCGGGGTCCACAAGGTGGACGGTATCGTCTGTGTGTTCGTGTTCGCTCATGACTTACTCTTTGGCCAGAGGCGGAGTCCGCCTTTCCGTGAGGAAGGGGCACATTCTTCCAAGGCTTCTTGCGCCCACGATGATGTTGGGGTGACTTTGAGTACTTGCAGAAGACGATTGCGAGCAGTCTCAGTTTGGCCTTGGTCAATGGCGATGCGGGCGTAGTACTCCAGAGCCTTCGGATGCTCGGCATCGAATGTCAGTGCCAAGAGAAGGTAGTCTTCGGGACCATCGTATGCGTTGCTGCCGAGGTTGCCTGTTTTCCATGCACACCAGCCGAGCGCCGCTAAGGTGTCGGGACAAGATGGGCGGTCTTTTCGGGTGCTTACTAGCTTTGTGTATGCGCCATCGAAGTCTCCGGATGTCACGGCTTCCAGCGCCTGCTGTAAACGCTTCGCCGAACTGATCTTGGCAACCTTCTTTGGTGCTGGTGCTTTCTTTGGTGCTGGTGCTTTCTTGGGTGTCGGCTTTGATTTTGCTGTAGAAGCGGGAGGTTTTTTGGCTTGTACTGCCGGTGTTGTCTCTGGTTTGGACGGCACTGGAGCGGGTTGCGCCTGTTGGGGAGGGGCTGTTTGCTGGGGCTTGGGTGCCGGTGCCGGTGCTGGTGCCGGTGTTTCTATGGTGGATTGGGCGGAAAGGGGCTCTTGTGCAGTAAGTATGGCAATGGTGCCAAGGGGTTCTAATGCCGGTGGGGCATGCGAGCGGTGCGCCCAGTCCGTGGCTTCCAGGATCCATAGCAACGACGCAAGCCGGTCAGGGTCGCACTGAAGCTGTGTAGCCATTGCGGGCCGATCCATATTCTGCCCCATAATGGAGGAGACTTGTTTCATATCGTCGGGAATCCAGGTGTGGTCTCCGTTCGTTAGGCGGGCATCGGCAACGAAATCACCGGCATCTTCTGTATCGATAAATGTCCGTAGATCGCCCAAGTCAAAGCTGCCCAAAACTCCAGATATGAGCGCTTCAAGCGCGTCTACATTGGGTAGCAGGTTGGCTTCAAATCTTGATGCCACCTCTGGCTTTGCCACCCATGTCCAAGTGGCCTGTGGCCAACTGAGCCCAGCACCAATCAGGTGTTGGATGTGAAGCCTATGATGGGCGTCAACTTCGGCGCGACTGATGGTGCCAGCCCCGATGAGTGCCTCGACCTCGCTTTCCTCTGCGTTCGTATGCTTGCGGATCCATTTGAGTCGGGCTTCGGGCAGTACGCCGGTGGCGACCATTGTTTCTGTGAAGTCTTCATCGTCCACGTTGGACTGGGCCGATACGGGGATTCCGGCCATAAAACAGAAGGTCCTTTCATCATCACCATTGGTGATGGAGAGAATACCTGTCCCGCGGGTTAATATGCGTTCCAGAATCACCTGTGCCCAAACGCGGGGAGAGCAGGCGCCCTCTGTAGCGGAAGACCGTATGTCTGCGGCAATTTCTGGGTCCGACTGTTGACTCATGATGGTTCCAATTCGACGAGATTCTCCCAAGCATATCGCTTGGAAGGCCCAAACGCGAAACGCTTGGGTGTCGGGGATACTGTGACACTTGGGTGAATGGGGTGGTGTATGGACACTGGCTTTTATATCCGGGGTACCAGAAACACTCCCGTAATGGGAATTGGTAGATGGATAGGGGTGCATTCATGCGTTTGGTAATTTTTGGTTTTGTTTCTTTGATGAGCTTGGGCGCATGTGGCGGAAAAATTGATGCTGCGGATACGGACGCCGATGCGGACGCCGATGCGGACGCCGATGCGGATGCGGATGCGGATGCGGATGCGGATGCGGATGCGGATGCGGATGCGGATGCCGATGCGGATGCGGACGCCGATGCGGATGCGGACGCCGATGCGGATGCGGACGCCGATGCGGACGCGGACGCGGACCCAACAGCAGATGTTGACGGTGATGGATACGAAGCCAGCATTGACTGTGATGATACCGATCCGGCAATCAACCCAGGCGCATCGGAACTGTGCAATGGGATCGATGATGACTGTGATACGGCCATCGATGAAGCCGCTATTGATATGTACACTTGGTATGAAGACGCAGACGGTGATGGCTATGGCGACAGTGCGTTTACAGAAGAGTCGTGCGACGAGCCGGATGGATACGTGTCGGACTACACAGACTGCGATGATTTAGACGCTGATGTTCACCCTGGAGCCTATGAGGTTGCTTGGGATGGTATCGACAACGATTGTGATGGCGAGGACGAGCTGGACACGGACTGCATCGCGGACGGAGTGGATGAGGCGATGGAGTTGATGGCCGGAGTATGGGAGTTGGATGATCATACGGGGGGTGGAACAACATGGAGTTTTGAAGCTCGGGACCAGTTGTTGATTGTAGAACCTGCCTGGACGGCCATCACGGTGATTGAAGAGGGTACTTACTATGTTGAGATTCCTGTGGATGTGTCTGTAAACTCCGAATCTGAACCCTTTACTCTCGATTACGACAGTTGGTTCACCCCAGCCACGACATGTTCCGGTTGGGTGGAGCCGACGTCGATGACGGTGTACGCCACCATCGACATGATGGTGGATGAAGATGGTGTACTCATCGCCGAGTACACTGACTTTGGCTACATCTGGTGGGGTGTGACAGAAGCGGACCTTGAGTTGGATGGTTGCTTTGTCGATACCCTCGATTCGATTCTGGACCTTTTTGGCTTCGATATCACCGGCTTCTATGATGAGTTGCTGGAAGATTACCTGTACGATCTTGTGCTGACGAGTGGTGAAGTCATCGACTTCTACGTTGAATCAGAATGCAGCCCCTAATTTTCTCAGACATATTGATGTCACTTACTTGAAACAATGCTTGTTTCCCTCCTGCGATAGACTGCAGGTCAAATGGAGAACCTCATGAAAACCATGACCTTGATCTTGATTACCAGTTTCGCAATGGGTTGCGCCAGCAAGCCCGCGGAAGATATTCCAACAGAACCCTTTCCCGAAGATGCAGACGCTGATGCGGATGCCGATGCGGATGCAGATGCGGACGCGGATTCGGACGCGGACGCGGATGCTGACCCCAATGCCGATGAGGACCGTGATGGTTTCACCGTTGGTGAGGGTGACTGCAACGATGATGATGACGACATCTACCCAGGCGCCGACGAAGAATGCAATGGCATTGACGACGACTGCGATGATCGCATTGATGAAGGCTTGGACACCGAGACCTACTACGAAGACCATGACGAAGATAGCTACGGCGATCCTGATGTTGACGTAGACGCTTGTGAGCAGCCTGAAGGCTACGTTGAGAATGATCTCGACTGTGACGATACAGACGAAGATGTCAATCCTGATGCTTCTGAGATCAACGGGAACGAAGTTGATGAAGACTGTGACGGCAGTTTGTTCGATGGCGAAAATTGCGTCAATGACGCCCTTGATTACACCATGGATTGGATGGATTACTGGACATGGAGCATTGCTGACACGTCCGGTTCATTCCTTCTTCACGAGTACAGCTTCACGGACAAAGAGTTGGATGTGAACCCCAATCGCACCACTGCTTCAGCGGGCGACGATGCGTTGTCGATTGAGGTCACGATTGAAACTGACATCACCATTGATGCTGACTTGGCGATTTCTGGTACGGTGCTGAACGAAGGCTGTGAAGTGACCATCGGTCCATTCCCAGTGGTGTACACAGGAGTGGTAGAGCTGGATGTTTCTGGTTCAGATGTCGATGGTGAAGTCGAGCTGGACTACATCATTGCTGGCGCTATTCCCACGACGTTTGGGTCTGGGTGTTCGGTCGGTGTTCTGGACACCATCGCATCCTTGTGGGGCTATGACCTTACTGGCTTCGTCGACAGAGATGCAGCAGCGGTTGCTGAAGAACTGGGTGAAGCCATCGAGAATGATTTGGTCGAAATCGACATTCCATTGGCTTGTGAAGACGATGGTGGTGGCAGCAGTGGCGGCGGAAGTTCTGCAATCTGTGAAGACACTTGCGAGTATGCAGGTGACGGAGAGTGCGACGACGGTGGTGAAGGCTCAGATTACGACTACTGCGATTACGGTACAGACTGTTCCGACTGTGGTATTCGTTACTAAGACCCTTTAGTCACGAAATAGAAAAGGCCATCCGGTATCGGGTGGCCTTTTTTATTTTGCCAGTCTGGACTTCACAACGGTCGCCAAACCTGCTGCCAGGACGCGGTGGCCTGTTGGGGTAGGGTGTCCGCTATCTCGATCCCCACCCATGAAATGAGGTTGACCACTTTGCGCATAGATCACCTGGCCGTTCACCGCGGTGAGACTTGACTATGTCAAAGCCTCTCGAATCCGTGCATAGTTTTCGACTTGATCGGTATAGTCTTTC
>PALY01000154.1 GCA_002707085.1 Deltaproteobacteria bacterium | reverse complement strand
AGTCAGGACGTTCAAAGATGGAAGAGAGAATTGACAAAGACATGCCACGCAAACACAGAAGAGATTATATGCTAGACAGAGGTGCAGTATCTAGTGTTAACAAACCGTAACACTAGATTGACATACTCTACCTAAGCGACTATAATTAGAGTATAAATCAGTTAAGTTTTTATTATGTTTACATACACAGTCACCGCATATAACAAGTTCGGCAAACCAATGGTAACAGAGTTTACCACAGACTCTTGGGAAGCAACCGAGTTAAGTCTAAGCATGAGTGAGTGCTTCGGTTACGCTGAAGTGATCAACGACAACTTCCAAACACATGAGGGAGAGTATGGTGAGAGACCAGCAGCACTAGGCGACAGACAGTATAACTTCTGATCGTCCTAGACAGCGACCCCGCCCCTGACTGTTAGTTGGGGGTTTTTTGATGGGGGGTTCGCCCCCAAGCAAAATTAGAAAACGCTAACCTACAAAAGTATCCAGACGAGCGAGAAATAAATATAGAAAGGAAAATGAAAAACCAAAACAAAAAAATCCCAAAAAATTTTCCTGGTAAAAAAACATGAAAAAAGTCGAGCACCAATTTTTTGAAGATGACGGTCTAGACTACGAGGACATGCTCAATGATGCGGATATCGACGCGGTGGACATCTGCACGGCTCACTCTTTGCACGCCCGTCAGGCTGTCGCTGCTGCAGCAGCTGGTAAACATGTGATCGTCGAAAAAGCCATGGCGAGTACGCTAGAGGATTGTCGAGAGATGGTTGAAGCGGCAGACCAGGCAGGAGTCACTCTGATGGTTGCGCAGCATCTACGTTATTCACCCGAAGCATATGCCGTGAAGCATCTAATTGAGCATGGCAAACTGGGAGAGATTCATGCAGCTCGTACCCATGTTTTCCGTCAGGGCCCAAAGGATTCGTGGTATATAGACGCCAAGGCGGGTGGGGGAGTTCTGCTGGTCCAAACCATACATTACATCGATCTTCTGCGTTACTACCTTGGTAATGTCAAAAGCGTGACTGGGATATGCAGGACCGTGCAGCCACAAATGACCAATGGTGCAGAAGACCTGGTTACTGCATCGATCGAATTTGAGAACGGCGTTATTTGTGATGTTTTTAGCAGCTGGACCACCAATCTTGTTCCTGAGGCCTCTTCCTATATGGTGCTTGGCAGTAAGGGGACCATATACTCCACGCCACCAGCGACGGCCAAAGACGATAGTCCGATTCGGCACTTTGGCCTTGTCATGTACGGGGGAAAAAAAGAAGCCTCTGATGGGGAAAAACCGCCGTTTGAACCAATTGATACCAGCGGCATTGTGCTTCCTAGTGCGAGCTTCTTCGTCAATGAGATCCTGCACTTTGAGGAATGTATTAGAACGGGGAATGAGCCACTAAGTTCAGGTCGAGATAACATCGACACGATGAAGGTGGCCCTCGGTATCCTGGAATCGTCGCGGACTGGTAAGCCCATTTATATTGCAGATCTTTAGCTCAGATGATTAGGCAAGCTCCACCAGCTCGAACCAGTTGCCATCTGGGTCCTCGATTATTGCGATCTGCACACCGGGAGCAAGATCCCGAGGTTCGATAGGGATGTTGTGTCCGGCATCGCGCGCGCGCGCCACCACTGGGTCGATGCTATCTACCAGGGCGGTTAGGTAACGGATTCCGGGGTAGTCCTGTATTGAGCCGGTTTCCGCAGGCAGGTCATCCAGTTGCCATACCTTGAGTGTAGTATCTCCAGTAACGAATTCGTGCTTGGTGGTTCCCAGCGCGGGTAGATCCTCGGATTTACCCGCCTCGAAACCAAGTACATTCGTAAGAAATAAACGGGTTGTATCAGCATCATTGACTGTCAGCCCGACTGCATTGAGTACCGCGTTGTCGCAAAAGCCAGGAGCGCCGACAAGTTCCACCATGGTGTTGTTGGGATCGTGGGTGAACGCCAGCGTATATTGGTCGTGATCCTCGATTGAAAGTGCATCGAATCCGGCCTTAACCAGAGACGCTGAGGTCGCTTCCAGGTCTGGCACAACGATAGTCAGCAGTTTCATTCCCCTACTTTCGTGTAGGCCGCTGGTCAATTTCTCAGGCGCTGATGGTCCCTGATTAAACTTCACGATACCTTGACCTGCTCCGAATCGTGTCAGGCGGATGTCGGCAAATTCCATGTCGTCCAATCGCGGCATTCCCAGGCCTTTCTCATAGAATGCAAGCATGGCGACAAAGTCTTGGGGTACGAGACCAACGTCGAGTGCGGGTGAAATGATTTTGCCGCTGGTATCAATATTAGTCATCTGGTCTCTCCGAAGATTGGGAATTA
The DNA here is from genome assembly GCA_002707085.1 of Deltaproteobacteria bacterium. Lineage (GTDB taxonomy): Bacteria > Myxococcota_A > UBA796 > UBA796 > UBA796 > UBA796. The sequence continues at coordinate 14,230 of PALY01000154.1, read as the reverse complement.
TGCATACGCTTTTCTCGCTGCCCCTCGATCTTGATCGAAGCGTTTGCCCACGCAGAAGACTAGCGGAACCGACACAAAAGATATACTGGTAAACATTGTCATGCTAATGGTTTAAGGCCTCTCGACGCCAGTGTCGATAAGGCAGTCGAGGGTTAGTCCACTGGCAAGTCACACCAAAACAGATACCAATTACGTTGATGGCTACGGTAGTGACGGTGTCACGAGTCTGGGGAGGTACAAGCTCCTGTTATGGTGCCAAAGATTGGAACAAAGAAACATCCCAGTTGGAAGAATCCCATGAACATTCCGAGATGGAAAAGAGGGGAGTACCTAGATCGACCAGCCTGTAAAGGAGCATGATCGGCATGACCCAAAAGAGAGACATGGGCATACCGATAACTTTTTTTGTCAGAAAATATTCGCTTCCCAGACCGCCAACAGGGTTCCCGACACACCAGCGACAAAGGTAATCCAACCAGTCAGCTTCAAAATTTCGTTGCGATCATAACCTCCCTTCTCGACAAATAATATTTGCGAAAATATTACCGTGCCTCCTAAAGATATCGATTCATAACCCTGTGTTATAGATTGACAGTGCGGTTGTTATTTCTGAGCGACCACACCTGTTACGATAAGGGTCATGAAAGAACCCCTCCTATGGTTTGTGCTGATTGGCGCGTCACTTTTTGTGGCTGATCAGTTCAGCGAGGCTGATGCTATTGTCGTGAACGATGTCGTGAGAAAACAGATAGCGACGCTCTGGGAAACCCAGATGGGTCTAAAACCCAGTGATGATGAACTGGATTCCCTAGTTCATGACTGGGTGCGAGAAGAGGTCTTTTATCGGGAAGCGCTCAGACTCGGACTTGACCAGGAAGATACCATCGTCCGGCGACGCCTGGTTCAGAAACTGGGTTTTCTCGCTCGCGAGGTTGACGACGAATCAATTACAGCGAAGGATATGCAGGCCTATTATCGGGAAAACATCGCTGACTACACCCTGCCGATTCGGTATTCGTTGTCGCAGGTCTATTTCAAAAACCCAGCCCAATACGATTCGCTGATGCACAGGCTAGCCGAGGGCAGCAACTGGAAAGAGTTGGGGGATAGCTCTATGTTGCCTCGAAGTCTCGTGAGGAAAAGTGAACGTAGAGTTACATCCACTTTCGGCACCGAATTTACTACTCAGTTAACCGGGTTAATTGAGGGAAAGTGGATAGGGCCTATAACCAGTACGTTTGGAAATCACATTGTCAGACTCGAACAACTGACGCCAGAAGAACAGCGCCCGCTGGCGTTTATAGAAAAGCAGGTGATTGCCGACCTTCTGCATCAGCGCCGTGAAGATTCCCTTAATGACTATTACAGAGAATTGCTGGATCAGTATGAAGTGGTCTACGAGTAACTGCTTTTTTTTCTTTGCGCTGTTTATCACCCAACTGTCGTGGGCCCACGAAATGCGCCCGGCGTTGCTGACAGTTAAACAAGTAACCATTGAACAAACTGACGAGGTCACTTACGAGGCGGTATTCAAGCAACCCCAGGTTCGGGGACGCTTTCTCAATCTCTCTTTAATCACAAACTGCGATAGCACGCTGACAAACATGAAAACCAATTCCAGTGCACTGCAGGAAACGTTTTCCCTAAGGTGCACTGAACCGCTTGCCAGTATCGAAATTGACGGTCTTGAAAAAACCCTAATCGATACGTTGATTTCTATAGAAGATCTGAGTGGGTCGACCAAAAATTATCTAGTCAACGGACGGGAGCCGGAAGTGGATATTTCCGGCGGGACCTCAACGCCGGTCTACCTGATTCTGGGCATGGAGCATCTCTTTTTTGGTATCGATCACGTGTTGTTTGTTCTTCTTCTGCTTTATCTGGTTAGAGGATGTCGGAATCTGGTCAAGGCGGTTACCAGTTTTACGGTGGCTCATTCGATCACATTGGGATTATCCGCGTTCAATATTCTTGCTGTGTCTCAGGCTCCCATTGAAGCAATGATTGCACTCAGTATCGTGTTGTTGGCGGCAGAGGTATTACGTGGCGAGGACAGTCTGATTCATCGTAAACCCTGGCTCATCACGTTTTTATTTGGCCTTTTACACGGACTTGGTTTCGCAGGAACTCTGGCGGAAATCGGACTGCCCCAGGATAGCGTGGCGATGGCCCTGTTCCTGTTTAATGCCGGTATTGAGATCGGACAACTAGCTATCATTGCAGTGGCAATTGCGCTGACCTTTATCGCGGCTCGTATCGGACTGAAATTCGTGCAGCGTGTCATCGCGTTACCGATTTACCTGATCGGGGGTATTGCTGTTTATTGGTTCATCGAACGCAGCCTCCAGGTTCTCGTCTAAGTCTGGCTGCCTCTTCCTAGCGCCTTGCGAGCGATAGGGAGAAGCGATGCACGGCAAGGTTAATCGCTCGGTATGGGATGGTGCGTGGGAAATACCCATTGATATTCTGTCCTTCTACAACATCAAGCAGTATGGCGTTCACGGTAATGATCTCAGCATCAGCGAGTTTATCTATGAATTTGGAATCTATGGGTCACCGTCTTATTGAGTTGATCGACTGAGTGAGGTTCGCCGAGCTTAGTGTCGATCGATTTATTCTGACCGCTGGTCTAGGCCTTCCATTGCCAGAAACGGGACTCCGGAGACGACCCAGCGTTTCATATCTGAGGTCCAGCCTAAATTCAAATAAGACCAGTTAGTTGGAAGATTGCTGTTGATGCGTCGTTTGTGCAGCCGTGATTAAAGTCGCATACTGTGGGCGAGGGGAGATATCGCCATGAGTGCTGCAGAAAATCAGGATCAAGTAATTATTAAGCCCTTAACCGGAGCAGGGGGCGCTGCTGTTTGGGGTCTCGATATCACCAAGATGGATGATGCAGGCTATGGACAGGTGAATGACCTGATGCTGCAGTATGGTGCGTTAGCGATACACGGTCAGGCTGATGCGAGCGTCGATGACTTGCGATCATTTGGTCTGCATTATGGCGAACTCGACATCCATGGTTACTCCCCGACGGTTGAAGGTTTTGATGACGTTATGACGATTGGTCAGCTTCGTGGGGAGGCATTCCATTCGGACGTTTCATGGAAAGAGGTGCCGCCGAAATATTCCATGCTGCTTGCCCGTAAGGTGCCATCGCTGGGTGGCGGGACACTCTATGCTAACCAGTACAAAGCCTATGAAGGCCTGTCGGATCCCATGAAGGCGTTTGTGGATCCGTTATTCGCTATACATGACGGACGACAATTTGATCTTGAACAGATCAAACATCCGGTCACCCATCCTGTTGTCATCACACATCCCGAAACCGGTAGGAAGGCGCTTTACGTGAACCGCAACTTCACGCAACGCATCGTTGATCTTGAGCCAGATGAAAGTCGCGCTATTCTCGAATATCTTTATAGACACACGATTCGTACTTATTACCAATTTCGTATTGATTATGAGGTTGGAACCATCGCTATATGGGACAACCGATGTGTGTTGCACTCGCCGTGTCCTGACTATGACGTTACCGAAGAGCGACTGATGCACCGCGTCACGGCTCTGTGTGAAACAAGACCGATCCAGTAGTGTTTGATTCTTCAGGCAGCGCGTTCGCACAAGTCTCCAAATTTGCAATCGTAAGACTGCTAGCCGTATTCTGTTCCCTCTTTTCATGGCTAGGATAAGGAGTGCACTATGGCTACAGGTGCGAAAATCATCGCGGAATCACTTAAGCAGCAGGGCGTCGAGTATATGTTCGGCATTGTTGGTTTCCCTGTAGGCTCCATTGCCGAGGAGGCCCAGAAGGCTGGAATTAGATACGTTGGCATGCGAAATGAGCAGGCGGCCAGTTACGCTGCACAGGCTGCCGGGTATTTAACTGGTCGTCCGCAGGCATGCCTTGTCGTTTCAGGCCCTGGTGTCATTCATGCATTATCGGGGTTAGCTAATGCAAAATCCAACTGCTGGCCAATGATTCTTATCGGTGGAGCATCGGCTGTGAGTCAGAATGGTCGGGGTGCTTTTCAGGAAGAAAGTCAGGTTATTTCAGCTACGCCGCTTTGTAAGTATGCCCACGCAGTAGAAGATGCTAGAAGAATTCCGTTTTATGTTGAGCAGGCGGTGCGTACTTCTTTCTATGGGCGACCGGGGCCTGTCTACCTCGATATGCCGGATGACATCATCAACCAGGAAGTGGACGACGATAAGATTCGTTTCGCGTCGACGATTCCTGATGCCCCCAGGCCACAAGTGTTGGAAGAAGATGTTGAAGCGGCTCTTACCGCGCTTGAGTCGGCGGAGCGTCCGCTGGTCATTGTGGGTAAGGGTATGGCTTGGTCGCGCGCGGAAGAGGAGGTGCGGGAGTTTATTGAACGCACGCAGTTACCGTTTCTGGCGTCTCCAATGGGAAAAGGTGTAGTTCCTGATGAGCATCCCTTATCGGTTGGAGCCGCGAGAACCCTTGCATTGCAGCAGGCGGATGTTGTCTTTCTGATGGGTGCTCGTTTTAACTGGATCATGCACTTTGGTATGTCGCCGCGGTTTTCCAAAGATATTCGTGTGATTCAACTTGATGCGGCGGCGGAGGAAATTGGCACTAATGTGCCAACGGAGGTCGCGCTGGTGGGTGATGGCAAAGCGGTCATTGGCCAACTGAACCGCGCCCTCGATAACCGACAGTGGTTTTATCCCGCAGAAACAGAATGGCGCACCGCGATTGCGGAAAAAGCGTCTGCTAACCAGGAAATGGTTCAGCCGATGGCTGATGATGATAGTGCGCCCACCAATTACTATCGAGCGTTCAAAGATATCCGCGAGTGGTTGCCAGAGAACGCGATGATTATCAGCGAGGGTGCTAATACCATGGATATTGGTCGCACGCAGATGCCTAACAATCTGCCTAGGTCGCGTCTTGATGCAGGTAGCTATGGCACGATGGGCGTCGGTATGGGTTTCGCCGTGGCCGCAGCAGTGGTTCATCCGGACCGTCCTATTGTTGCTGTGGAAGGTGACTCCGGATTTGGTTTTTCCGGTATGGAGGTTGAAACCATGTGCCGCAATAACTTGCCGGTGAAAATAGTCATTCTGAATAACGGTGGCATTGGCAGTGGAATCGATGAGTTACCCATGGACAAACCCATCCCACCAGGTGTGCTAACACCGAGAGCTCGCTACGATCTGATGATGGAAGCGTTCGGTGGTATGGGTATTCTAGTAGAGGATCCTAAAAACCTAAAAGAAGCTTTGGATGATGCTATGGCCTTTGAGGGGCCCGCGATAATCAATGTGCTCCTGGATCCTAGAGCGGGAAGAAAGCCGCAGCAGTTTGCCTGGTTGACTAAAGAGGAATAGCATCATGGCCGCTCTTGATGGGTTGCGTATTCTGGATCTAAGCCAATATGAATCAGGACCATCGTGTACCCAAGCGCTTGCTTGGATGGGCGCGGATGTCGTCAAGGTCGAGCGGCCTGTTACTGGTGATCCTGGGCGAGGTGTGTCCAGCGAAACTCGCGAATACTTCCTTATGTGGAACAGCAATAAGCGCAGCGTAACATTAGCGTTAGATGCTGACGCGGGACGCGACACTTTGCTCAAGATGCTCCCCAAGTATGACGTCTTAGTAGAGAACTATGGCCCGGGCGTAGTAGAAAAACTTAATCTCACCTATGATGCGGTTAAGAAAGCTCACCCCCAAATTATCTACGCCAGTATTAAGAGATATGGTTCAGATGGTCCCTATGCAGACTATAAGTGTTTTGACATGGTGGCACAGGCCGCTGCGGGCGCATTTTCAATTACGGGAGAAACAGATGGTCCACCCATGCGCCCTGGCCCAACGACTGGTGATACGGGCACGGGTGTTCAACTGGCTATAGCAATTCTCGCGGCCTATATCCAGCGGATGAGGACCGGCAAAGGCCAGAAGATAGAAATCTCCATGCAGGAAGCCATGACTTACTATATCCGCAGTGGACTTGCCCGTTCCCAGGGTGGTAAGGAAGTGGTAACAAGAACAGGTAACGGGGACTTGCCAACGATGACACTGTATTCGTGCCGTGGCGGCGGTCCAAACGACTATCTGTTTATCATGGCAACGACTCCGCGCATGTGGCAGTCGCTTTGCGACGTAATTGGACGTCCGGAACTGGCCAAGGATTCGCGATTTCAACGCCAGACTGATCGACTTAAGAATAAGGATGAACTTTATTCAATTATCGAAGCCTGGACCATGCAGCATGATAAGTTTGAGGCCATGCGGATTCTCTCTGAGGGTGATGTGCCCGCTAGTGCGGTGCTGGATTCGGTGGATTTATACAATAATTCTCATCTTGAGGCGCACGGGTTCATCAAGAAAGTCGAGCACGAAGAACACGGTACAATGCGCCTGTTAGGTTGGCCTGCTAGGATGTCTGAAAGCGAGGTGGAGATTATCGCTGCCTGTCCGCTAGGGAAGTATACCGATGAGGTTGTAGGCGAAGATCTGGGGTTTTCTTCGGACGAACTACAATCTCTCAAAGATAAAGGCGCGTTTGGTTAGCGCAGATATTCTGCTAACTTTTTTCTCTATACGTCCTCTAGCAAACTACGCATTATTGCTAAACGTTCTTCTCGTTGTTCTGTCGCCGTATGCTCAATCTCGCTAATCTCGTCCGCGGAAAAACCGAGGTCAGCTAGTACTTCATTGTTCGCTTCGCCCAACTCAGGCGGGTCACCTTTTACGCTTCCAGGTGTTTCGCTAAGCGACACCACGTTTCCAACTGTTTTCGTCTCTCCTACGCCAGGTACGTTTACCGTGGTTAGGTAGTCATTGGCAATATTCTGTTCGTCTTCAAGAACTTCTTGCCAACTACGAGATCGTTCCCAGACGATCTCTGGTTGGTTTTTCAGAAATGCTTCCCATTCGTTCATAGTTTTACAGGAAAATCTATCTGCGAAAAACTGTCGGATCTCGGCAGAATCCTCCGTCGACAAACCATTACCCAAACGTTGTCCAGGAGTTTGAACACGTGAGTCGAATGTCATATCAAAGGCTTCCATAAAGATACAGAGCGCATCCCACCCTTCTTGTGTTAAGACCTGAGTCAATGTGATCCAGCTGCCGTCTTTGGTTTCGTAGATGCCATAAAATCCGGTGAGCAGTGGATGATGATTGCCATCTCGCGGTAAATTCTCATCCGTCATTGCGGTGTGCGTTATTTCCCACTGTTGTAACCACAGCATTGACCCCAAAGAACTGGTTTGTACGCGTTGTGCTTTGCCGTGACGTTCCCGGGAGACAAGGGCGGTCATTATCCCCAGTGCCAGTTGCATCGCGCCGGCGGTGTCGGAAATAATCGCGCCGGGCATTGCGGGTGCTTGATCAGGATACCCGGTGTGATGAATTAGCCCGCTCCTTGTTGCAGCTACTGCATCAATCATGGCTTTATTTGCGTCCGGACCCCGGGGGCCGAATCCATTGACTGAAGCGTAAACGAGTCGAGGGAATTTCTGTTTCAATTCGTCGTAGGAAAAACCCATTTTCTCAAGGGCTGGTTCGCGAAAGTTGGTTAGGAATACATCTGCTTTTTCCAGCAACGCCATCACTGCCTTAAAGCCTAGGTCTGAGTGGATGTCCAGGCAGACTGATCGTTTGCCGCGATTGACGGCAACGAATTGACTTCCCATGCTGCCTTCCTGTCTCTCATTTTGCCGTCCATTTAGGTAACGAGTACCGTCACCTATTGGTGGTTCGATTCTAATTACCTCGGCTCCCATATCTCGAAGATAGAGAGCCGCGGCAGGACCCTGCACAGCGATAGTCATCTCGATGACGGTAATACCTTCTAAAGGTTCCGGCATATTAGCGTCCAGATTTAGAAAAGCGTTAAGAATGCAGCAATTGGCTGACAGTGTGAAGATCTGATTCCGGTTGATTAAATGGTGTAAGTTGCTTCTTAATAGTCTTTTGGAGGTGAGGCAGTGCAACTTTTCAACGCAAGTCAAATCAGGGATCTCTCGCGTGAGCCGAATGTGGCGGATACGCACTCGTGCAATGTTCTGGGGCTTGATCTTCGCGATCAATCATTCAGTGATGACGAGACTCGGGTGCTTCGACAGTGGTTGATGCGACAGCCCATTCCCACTGTTGGTGTTGACCAGGAAGAGAGTTCTCTGGCTGAAGGACTGGACTTAGTGTTTGATGACGAAGCTGATTGTGAAGAGATCGTTGACATCATCGATACATACCCGAAGGCAAGTGCAGTGCTGGTTCAGGTGACCCGAGTGACAGAGACTTTGCCGGTGGCCAGCGCGCTAACTGTGGAATCGCTTGGCTACGCTACGCTGCAGGCAGGCCAAGAGTTCGCTCGTTGGCTGGTGACCCACAAAGAGTCGAAGAAGCCAGGGAGTGATTTTGCACTTTCCGATCCAGTATTACTTGAGCGAGATGAGGAACTGCTTCGAATCACCTTAAACACACCGCAAAATAGAAACGCGCTTTCATTGCTGATGCGTGATTGTCTTAGTGAAGCGTTCAAGATGGTCGCAATAGATGATTCCATTGAGCAGGTTATCGTTTCCGGTGCCGGGTCATGTTTTAGCGCAGGTGGCGATCTCACTGAATTTGGGGACGCCGTCGACCTTGCAGAGGCGCACCGAATTCGACAACTTAGGATGCCAGCCCAATACCTTGCACCCCATGCTGATAAGTATACTTTCAACGTTCATGGCGCATGTATAGGGGCCGGTATTGAAATGTCTGCTTTTGCAGAGCACGTTACTGCGACGTCGGATGCATTCTTTCAACTTCCCGAAGTCGCCATGGGCCTCATACCTGGCGCAGGGGGGTGTGTGAGTGTTTCAAGACGAGTCGGCCGACATAGAGCAAACCTGCTTGCGATTAGTGGTAAGAAACTATCAGCGCAGGATGCACTAATGTGGGGGTTAATTGACGAGATTGTTGACTAGTTGCGGCTATAGATGACCTCCCCATCTCGCGTTGTCAGAGCGACGTGGCTGCTACGCAAGTCATCTTTAAGCACTTCCCATGGTGCATCGAGTAAACAGCAGTCGGCTGGTTCACCGGCTTTGATTGATCTGCTTTCGAACGGGTGTGACAGATCACCAAGGTAACCCTTAAGGGCGATATCAGGTGAGATGCATTCACTTTCACCAAGACAATCGCCCGACGCCGTTTGGCGATTAGTCGCGGCGTTTAGAGATACCCAGGGATCGGGATCACCGAATGGTAAGTCGGTACCAAACGCGACAGGTATGTGAGCATCTATCAATGATCGACATCGGTATAGGAATGGATGCTCAGCAACCGGAATATTTCTTAAATAGCTGTCGCCGCGTTCGAGAATAAAATTCGGCTGTGTGACGACGCCTAGTTCCAGTTCCTGCAGCTGCTCGATCAACGCGGGTGGGACCAGCGAGGCATGTTCAATTCGGTCGCCAGATATGGTGCCGGCGCTACGAAATGCAGAGAGGGTAAATACCAATTCGGTTTCAGTCACGCAATGTACTGCAATGGTCCGATTAATGCGGTGGCTGTTATCGATGGTTTTAACCAGTTCCGAGAAGTCTGGTAGGGACGAATCGTGCAAGTGTACTTTGGTTTCGCCCATAGTTAGCTGAGCGCCTGCATGTGCAGACTCGGTTAACTCTGGACGGCCGGACATTCTGACTTTTTGGCGTAGTGAACCTGACGATTGCAGTTCTGCGAACCATTGCCAAGTGTTGGAGTCATTAGAGGGTGTCATGTCATTGATGCCAGTGATACCGAATCTCGCGAGGTTTTCGCTGGCAACATCGACGGGTGGTGACTGTTGTCTGGTAAGCAACCCGAGCAGTTCATCCACGTCGTAGAGCCGACCGTCGTCACTGTTAAGACGCGCGCGTTCGTGAAATCTAAGCCCAGCTGCTCCTTCCTGTATAAGTGCCAGACCTTGACTGTTTAGGATCCACAGCCTACCGGAGCGATGTTGAATTCTGATTGGTCGATTGGGACCGTTTTCGTCCAGCCATTGACGGTCCAGATTGGGATGGACGCTCTCGTGGAAACCAATGCCGCGCAGCCAGTAAGTTCCTGTTTGGCTGTTTAATGCTTCTGCAAGAGTTTCTGGAGATGTTATTGGCGGCCCACATTGCACTGAAGCAAGTGACGCGGCGTAGGAAATGAGGTGCACGTGATGGTCATTAAGGCCAGGTATAAGGAGTCCACCCTTTGCATCAATTGTCACTTCAGAGCCACTGGGTGTTAATTCACCAATTTTGGTAATGGTACCGTTCGAGATTGAAATGTCGTTTCGCCTGCCAGGCTTTGAAAGCAGTTCCGCATTACTTATTAGAAGTGACTGGTTAGTCATCCTTGATCCGGAACCACTCGCTCACGACCCGCCTAAGGAGTTTCCCGGTTTCGTTATAGGGTAGCTCGGGAGTGAAATGCACAACCTCGGGTACACGGGAAGAACGCAGGTGTTCACGAATATGATCGCAAATCTCTTGTTCTGTGATCTCTTGGCCTTCCGTCTTAACAATCGCCAGCGCTACGACCTCTCCCCATTCTTCAGATGGCATTCCAACGGCCGCGGCATCAGTGATTGCTGGATGCCTGTGCAATAGGTCTTCTATTTCACCAGGCGACATGTTCTCGCCACCTCGCACGATCACATCGTCGGCGCGGCCGGAAAGATACAGGTAGCCATGATCATCTAGGTAACCCGCGTCACGGGTGGGAAACCAGCCGTCATCATCGAGCGCACTGCGGCCATCGTATTCGCCAGAGACCTGTGGGCCGCGAACGTATATTTCGCCAGCATCCCAGGGACCGAGGGGTTCTCCATGCTCGTCACGGATTTCAAGTTCGAGTGATGGCAGTGGCTTACCGACAGAGCCGAGTCGTGCATGCACTGCAACATCATCGTTATCAGCTGCGGTTCGATGATCTTCGGGACCCAGCAATGTAATAGTCGAACTGGTCTCAGTGAGGCCATAGGCATTGGTAAAATTGACGTTCGGGAATAATTTCAGCGCTTGCTCGATTACAGGCACTGGCATCTTGCCGCCACCGTAAGCGATAGACTGCAAAGAACTTATGCTTGAGAGTTCAATGTCTGATGCTTCGAGTTCGTCAATAATGCGAGTTAACATGGTCGGAACAACAAAAGCACTAGTTACACTTTCCTGTGCGCACAGGCTCAACCACTCGAAAGGGTTGAAAGTGGGTAATTGCACAATTTTCCGGCAGGCATATATGGAACTCATGACCGCCGAAATACCGGCGATATGATAAGGAGGCACAGAAACTAATGTAGCTTCCTCCTCGTGCGCGCCCATGAACTCTACCGATCCGAGTATATAGGACACTAGATGTTCATGTCTTAGGATCGCTGCCTTAGGGGTACCCGTAGTGCCGCTGGTGAATAGCTGCACAGCTACTGCCGAAGGGTCTTCGTTCCAGGAAACCTCCATTTCATCGTCGCTAAACACGTCATTCATGAACTCACTGGTCGATTGCGTTACCCAGTGATCCGGAGAGTGATCACTCTCCTTTGGCCCGAGGATCAGGTAGGCAGGATCAATTCTTTCCAGCAGCGGGATGATTTGTTCTTCACTTAATCTGTAGTTAATGGGAACATAGGGGACGCCAGCCATGGCGGCGCCCATAAGGGCAATTGGCACAGCGGGGCTCGACTCATCAATTAGCGTTACGTATTCACACTGGACTTTTGAGAATCTACAGGCGGCGCGTTTGGCGGCCTCATAGAGTTCCGCGTAGGTATAGTGGGTTCCATCATGGGCCAGCGCACAGCGATCACCGCAGGCTTCCGCCGCCATCTGCAGGAAAAGGGCAATATTCATAAGTTAGTCAGAGGAGGGTAGCTTCTTGGTGTCCTTCGTCATCAATTCGTCACCATTGTAGTAAATAGAGCCGTCACCACTTTTTACGCACAGGACTTCAACGGTTTCAGCTTCGTTAACGTAGCGTTTACCAATGACGCAGCCATTCATCTGGTCTGGGTTGGCATCCGCTGACTCTGGTGCTTCAGCCATGGCAACGCCACCACAGGTGAGGTCATCTCCATCGTTAGCTTTGATGACCATAATTTCTGCTTCGCAGACGGCGCTTTTAAGTCGCAACCCGGGTTTTAACATCTGGTTATTCCTTCTAATTAACTATCTCGATATTAAGAGGTTTTCCTCTAAGTTGGGCATTATACGTACATACTAGGCAAGACTCACGTGCTTCAATACATCCACTTTGATTCTCGTATACCTTCGAGGGTTGAAATATGAATCACAGGTAGATCGGCGCTGCAAAGGTAGCCCGTACTGTGGAATTCGAAGTGATGAGAGGCTCCCGCTTTATGCATCTCAGATTCAACCTAGTATGCTTGTATGCCGTTGTCTTAGATGAATGGCCATTTTATGGATGAAGGAGACAATTTCATTACGAGTGTCCATGCTCTAGCGTTGGATATCGGGTCTCGACGGATGTTCTTGTCCAACTAGTTAGTAAGCAGTCCAATACTAGAAATCAGAGTGGAACTAACAACCAATTTTGGTCTGGATTCGCAAGAAATATAACTCGTACCGGGTAAACATGGTGAGGCTAAGCTGGAGGCCTATGGTCCAGCCGCTAGTGGCTTGCGGGACTCAGTCAACAATCGCTTGCCGAATCGCATTAGCAACATCGTGATGCAACTCCATCGACATCTGCTGAATCATAATGACAGCAACGAGTTCTTCTTTGGGGTCAGTCCATGTTGTTGTGCCCATTGCGCCTAGCCAGCCAAACGCTCCGGCACTTCTAGCGCTCTGTGCTGCGATAGGATTAAGTGTCACCGCTACCGTAAAACCAAATCCCATTCCCGGGGTTGACCCTTTAGGATTGTAGAGATTACCAATATGATTACTTGCCATTGATTCGACTGATCTTGGGCCAAGGAGTCTATTACCAAATAGGACCCCGCCGTTTAACAGCATCTGTTCAAAACGAAGGTAGTCGCGCGCCGTGCTCTTCAGGCCCCATGACCCACTAAAATAGGTCGTCGGCTCAAATGAAATATCACTTTTGATGTGGTGCGGTACTACCTGTCGGTTTTGTCTATCCTCAGGCAAATTCCAGTAGGTGTCTTTCATATCGAGAGGCCGCAATATGTTCTTGTGTACGAATTCATTGAAAGGTACGCCGGAAACGATCTCGATGATGCGAGCTATAATATCTAATCCGATGGTCGGACTATAAGCCCAGCGAGTCCCCGGCTGAAAATCCAGCGGCCCGACCGCGTATTTCGGAATCACACTCGCAAGCGTTTCGTTCTCACTCCAGTCTAACTCTATATTCGCCACCGCGGTTCCTAGGCCATATCCTGCAATACCACCGGTGTGCGTCAACAAATCTTTAATCCTAAGTGGCCTATGAGTATCAACGAGACGATGCTCAGGAATGTCATCGCGGGAAACGTATCCCGGGCTGATGTCTTCGTCAGCCGGTTCCTTTAGAACCGCTACCTGAATACCTGCAAATTCAGGAATGTATTTCGACACGGGGTCAGTTTGTTTAAACAGTCCTTGCTCAATCATCATCATCGCGGCGACGCCGAGCACTGGCTTAGTCGAGGACCACATCTGGAACAACGAGCCGGTGGTCATAGGAATATCTTTTTCTACATCGGCGTGGCCGTGTGCTTCGAGATAAACGAGCTTTCCTTGCCGGGCGACGCCCACGACTGCGCCTTGAACATTACCCTCCTCGATATGTCGCTCTACTACCTCAGTAATGCGTGTCAGACGTTCAGCCGACATGCCGACCGAGCTTGGATTTCCTCTTGGTAGTTCGCGGGCGAGTAGAATGTTTGAAGACAAAATGAGAACGACTAACAGATTGCGCTTCATGATGGAAAGCTCTTGGAAAGAAGCTCTCAGTCTACTGCGTGAGAGCTAATGCGTCACGTGGTCGGGATGAGGATTCGATACTCCACAATTTCTCGGTTAAAATGAAGATTAGTGTGATCAGACCGTCAATAATTTCCGTAACGGGACCGGGATAATTATCACGTCCTAGGCCACCATTGAATAACAAAAGAGAGCGCCCGCACCATTCTGGGTAGTCTAGCTCTTTGTGCCATTAGATGAAATAAATCGTACCGTCTACACTACTGCAACACTTCACGATAGTTGGTTGGTAAAATAAATAGAAAGGTTCTTTTCAATTAATTCGATTACAAGTGGCTCAAGT
>PALY01000153.1 GCA_002707085.1 Deltaproteobacteria bacterium | reverse complement strand
GAACGCCTGGTCAGCACGATTGATCTTGGCGCTACCATGCTGAGCGCCTGTGGCATTACTGTGCCACCGCATATGCAGGGCCAGGCATTTCTTGGTGATCAGGAAAGTCCCGAACGGCAATACACCTTTGCGTCGGTGGACCGCAGTGACATGGACCACGAAATGGTTCGGGCGGTGCGCGACAAACGTTATAAGTACATCAAGAACGGGTTTCCCGAGAAACCCTATCTCGTGTGGAATCGATTCCGCAATAATCATCCCATCATGCAGGAGTGGTATCGATGCTGGCTCGAGGGCTCGCTCAATGAGACACAGTCCGTCATGTTCGCAGACAAGCGGCCGGTAGAAGAGCTTTACGATACGAATTCCGACCCTCATGAGGTCAACAATCTTGCCGAGGATGACGGCCACAGAGAAGTGCTTGTGCGAATGCGCGAGGAACTTAATGCCTGGCAGAAGGAAACCGGCGATCTAGGCCTTGTCGAAGAAAGAGTGCTGAAACATATGCACTATCCCGACGAAGAAAAACCTGAGTGCAAAGAGGCAAATTGCCTGGTATTTACCGCAGATTCATACGGACAGGAACGGGCACCGGATTCCTTCAGTGTACCTGAGCTGCATAAACTGCAGCTTTTTAGTGGTACGCCGGGTTGCAGCATTTCCTATAGCCTGCATGAGGGTGAGAAATCTTTCTGGCGCATATTCACCTCGCCCCTTAGTTTACCCGCTGGCAGGCATCGCCTCCACACGATTGTGTCACGGATCGGCTGTCAGAATAGCGAAGAGAAGGTGTTTGACATCAACGTAGAATAAGCGCTGGAAAGACTAATCTTTCAGGTAGTGGTGTTATTTCACATGTATATCCACGAAATGAATAGTACCAGAGAACGCGTAAGGTAGAGTATATAAATCAGTGATAGATGCGTGCCGGTTGCGACCTACTTCTGCGCCGCGCATCGCCCTTCGTGTTACATCCGGAATGTCGACGGAACCGATTGCCTGGCTCTGCACGATTAGCGTGACGGTCCCTGCGTCACCATTCCGCTCGAACGTCATTCCTACGGTAATACGACCCCTGGGGAGCTTCGTTGCGGAACGAAATACGGTTTCCTTACCCATTACGGTGTACACGAAGCACAGCACGCCACCTTGCACGAACAGGGTAACGCCGTCTAGGGATTTCCCCTGTGCATAGATGACGCCTTCGGTTTCTTCTCCTGCGATGTCCACGTCGGCGGCCAATGACCAGCTGCCCCGCTCTAGTGTAGGTGATTGTTTTGAAGCAACGCGGGCCATGGGAGGCACAAAATGATAGGTCAGCGGGTCGTGGCTGACTTCAGTGCGTCGCGCCACAGAAGAACGCAAGGGTAATACATCATTTCTCCTGGCTTCCACCCACCACTTTTCAATCATCCTTTTCAGTCGATCTGGCTCTGCTTCTGCGAGGTTATTGGACTCCGAGAAGTCCTCATCGAGATGATGCAACTCCCATTCTTCAGTGCTGTAATCGTCGTCGAATTCGTGCCGGGTCACTGCCATCCAGCCATCGTGCCAGAGACCACGGTTGCCCATCATTTCAAAATACTGAATCGGTTTCCGAGTCGGGCAATCGCCATCGTCAAATGTATAGGCAAGACTCGTTCCGGTAATTGGCATCTGATCGTATCCGCGGTATTGTGCCCGGGGCTTTACTCCTAGTATCTCGAGTATGGTCGGTGTGATATCAGTCACGTAGTGAAACTGGCCCCGGATCCCTCCGGCATCCTCGATGGCTGACGGATAGTGAATGATCATTGGCACTCGGACACCCCCGGCATGGGTGTCCTGCTTGTACCATCGCAGTGGTGTGTTCCCAACCTGAGCCCAACCCCAGGGGATGTCGGTATAGCTATGCGGTCCACCGATGTCATCCAGTTTTTCCTGGATCGCATCAAAGTTTTCCTCCGGCGCAGGCCGACCATTCTTCTCTCCCACGGTTCGTCCATCGTTGGCCGCGTTACGCTGGGGGCTCACACCGGCATTCATAACGCCGTAAGGCCCGCCTGACTGGCTTGTGCCATTATCGGCAGTGAGCATCACGACGGTGTTATCCAGTTCGCCGATGGTGCGCAGGTGCTCAATGAGGCGTCCTATCTGCGCATCGGTATGCTCCAAAAACCCTGCCCATGTCTCCTGCAGCCGGCAGACGAAATTTCGTTCATTCTGACTGAGTGTTTCCCAAGGTTGTACACCAGGATTTCTGGGTGGCAGATGGGTCCCCGGTGGGATGATACCTAGTGCCAACTGCTGTTCATAATACCGTTGACGCATAACGTCCCAGCCCTCGTCAAAACAGCCGCGGTATTTTTCGATATATGCTTTAGGTGCCTGATGTGGGTTGTGCATGGCGCCCGGAGAGAAGTAGGTAAAAAAAGGCGTCTCCGGCCGAACAGCCTTGAGATCATTGATAAACTCAATGGCGTGGTCCGTCAGGTCTTCTGTAAGATGGTAGCCCTCCGCTGGAGTGCTGGGAGGAGGTACAGCATGGTTGTCATAGGTTAGTTCTGGATAGAACTGGTCGGTGGCCCCGGGTAGGAATCCGTAGAAGCGATTAAATCCGCGTTGCAGCGGCCACTCGTCGTGCGGCCCGGCAACCGAGTTATGTTGACCCGGATTGAGATGCCACTTGCCCAGAGCAAAAGTCGCGTAGCCCTCTTCACTTAGTATCTCTGCTAGCGTTGCCGCATGGGGGCTTATCCGACCCCGCTGGTTGGGAAACCCGGCGTCACCTCCACCGGTAATCGTCGCGACACCGACGGCATGATGGTTACGGCCGGTCAACAGCGATGCGCGGCTAGGAGAACACAGTGGTGTGACATGAAAGTTGTTGTAACGCAGCCCGTTCTCCGCGAGCGCGTCAATATAAGGTGTGTCAATGGTTGAGCCGTAGCAGCCCAGGTTGCCAAATCCGGTGTCATCTAGAAGGATCACTAGGACATTGGGAGCGTCCGCCGGTGTTGCGGGTGAAAACCAGTCCGGTTCCGAATCCTTGTAGGTGGTTCCTATCCTGCCACGGAAACGATCTGGTGACACCATGTCATGCTCCTTGTTGGGTTTCTGTTATTTTTATTGACGGTTTAGGTGTTGGAGTCCTCATTGCCTAGACAACAACTTCGAGTGCCCTACTGCGGAGACCTTGACCCGGACAAAATTCTTGCAGTCTGGTTAAAACTATAAAAGTCCTCGAATGACATGCTATGAACCTCTGCAGATCGTTTTGCCTTTTGTAGTATCAGCGCCTTAATTACCCTGCAAAGTTCGGGTTTGCCGAGGGCGTATCGCTTGCCAGTAAGTCTCAAGAGAGCTTCGACCAGTGCGACATTAGCCAGCAGAACGTTTGTATCTATAGCTAACACTCAGGACAGCATACGCCTCGCAATCTATACTATAGTTTATGAGTAAAGATATCCTTGGCTTTACGCTTATCCAATAGTAAAGATCTGTAAATGGTATAGAGAAAACGTCCGCGAAATTATAAAGCTGGTTTGGGTGCTGCCTTTAGCGTGTCTTATAATTTCCGGTCGTGATTAATAGGAGTACTTGGGATGACATTGCGTATTGGCATTAACGGTTTCGGTCGGATGGGTAGGCTGACTATGCGGTTGCTGCTAGAACGGTGTGATGTTGAGATTGTTCGCATCAATGATCCTGCCGGAGATGCACAGACACTGGCTCACCTTCTGAATTTTGACTCGGTGCATGGACGCTGGACGCAAGAGGCCTATGTCCAGGATGATGCCATTGTTGTTGGAACGAGACGGATCACCTGTACGCGAAATCAGGCCATCAGCGACACTGACTGGTCAGGCTGTGATCTGGTCGTTGAAGCGTCCGGAAAGTTCAAAAGCAAAGCGGAACTTGAGGTTTACCTAGCTCAGGGAGTAAAGCGTGTGGTGGTGACGGCTCCCGTGAAGGAAGCGGGTGTCCTGGATCTTGTTATGGGCGTTAACCACAAATTATATGACGGAACTCAGCAACTGGTCACCGCTGCATCGTGTACTACTAACTGCTTGGCACCAGTGGTCAAAGTCATTCATGAGGCTCTGGAAATACGTCATGGTTCTATGACTACTATCCATGACATCACTAACACTCAATCGATTCTCGATACTCCTCACAAGGACTTACGACGAGCCCGAGCCAGCAGCATGAGTCTCATCCCTACGACTACCGGCTCCGCTACGGCTATCACGCATATTTTCCCAGAGCTTCGCGGCAAGCTGAATGGACATGCCATTCGCGTGCCCCTCGCGAATGCTTCGTTGACGGATTGTGTTTTTGAGATGGCCCGCGCTACCAGTGTTGAAGAAGTCAACGCGCTGTTGCGTGACGCGTCCAACGGTGACCTGAAAGGAATTCTGGGATTTGAAGAACGGCCATTGGTCTCCATTGACTATCGTACTGACCCCCGGTCCTGCGTTATCGACGCGCTATCAACTCTGGTGATAAATCAGACCCAGGTTAAATTGTATGCCTGGTATGACAATGAATGGGGATATGTGAATCGGGTAGTAGATCTTGTCAATCTGGTTGGGCCGGACGCAATGCAATGAGTTCGCTGGCCGAACTCAGTCCTGATACGCGTCAGTATCTGCTCGTCACGGGAAACTACTGGGCTTTCACGCTCACAGATGGTGCTTTGCGCATGCTTGTCGTGCTGCACTTTCACGAACTTGGTTACACGCCGTTTGAAATTGCGATGCTGTTCCTGTTCTACGAATTATTTGGGGTAGTAACTAACCTTATAGGTGGCTGGTTGGGTGCCCATACTGGGCTTAACCGGCTCATGCACATTGGTCTTGGGTTGCAGGTGGTGGCACTGGCCATGCTACTGGTACCTGATTATTTGCTTAGTGTTGCCTGGGTGATGGCGGCACAAGCGCTATCCGGTATTGCCAAGGATCTTAATAAGATGAGTGCCAAGAGTGCGGTAAAATTGCTGGTGCCGGGCGAAGCACAGGGGCAACTTTATCGCTGGGTGGCTTTTCTAACCGGATCGAAGAATGCTCTGAAAGGTGCTGGGTTTTTTCTCGGGGTCCTGCTGCTCACATTGCTGGACTTTAAGACGGCGATTTCCGTCATGGCGGTGGTCCTGCTCGGGATCTGGATCGTTGCTATTTTTACGTTAAAGCGGGATTTCGGAAAGGCGAAAAACAAACCGGCTTTCACCGAGCTGTTCTCAAAGAGCGCAAGGATCAACGCGCTATCAGCAGCACGGTTGTGCCTGTTCGGCGCGCGGGATGTCTGGTTTGTGGTGGCACTGCCAGTCTATCTGGCTTCGGTTTTTGGCTGGGATCACTGGACTGTTGGGGGATTCCTGGCTCTATGGATTGTGGGATACGGGATTATTCAGGGGTTTGCTCCCTCGATAACCAAACAGGATCACGGTGTACCGGATGGTCGGGCCGCGTTTCACTGGGCATTGCTACTGGCAGGGATTCCACTCGGCATCGGTTTTTTCCTTTATTTTACTCCGGTTGTATTGCTTGGCGGCTTATTGCTGTTTGGTGTCGTGTTCGCGGTTAACTCCTCGTTACACAGCTACCTTATTGTGCATTATGCCGATGCTGATGGTGTCTCGATGGATGTGGGCTTTTACTACATGGCGAATGCCATGGGTCGGCTGATTGGCACCGTTCTGTCCGGATATATATACCAGACCCATGGTTTAGCTACCTGTCTGTTTGTTTCATCCACGCTGGTTACTGCTGCTGCTGCATTTTCTCTTTTATTGCCAGTAAGCAGTGATAAGGTCAGAGATGGATAACAATTGAGCTAGCTCAATCAAAAAAATCTTGATCTATGTCAGTATCGCTCTATCTAATATGTACCACCTGAGGCCCTAGGCCTGATTAAGCGCCTGCTCTAGGTCAGCGAGTATGTCGTCCTCGTGCTCGATACCAACACAAAGTCGAACCATACCCTGAGTTACGCCGGCATTTGCTTGTTCTTCCTCAGTTAACTGCCTATGCGTTGTCGATGCTGGATGGCACGCCAACGATTTTGCATCACCAATATTCACCAGTCGTTTGAATAGTCCCAGCGCGTCGTAAAAGCGAACGGCTGCATCGAAACCGCCATTGACTTCAAATGTCAGTAAGGAAGCAGGTACGCCACCGCAGTATTTTTGTGCCAGCTTGTGATACTGATCATCTGGCAGGCCCGCGAAGCTGACTGAAGTAACTTTGTCATGGTTGTCCAGGTAATTGGCTACCGCGAGCGCGTTGCTGCAGTGCCGCTCCATACGCAGTGATAGGGTTTCAATGCCCTGTAATATGAGGAAGGCATTAAATGGTGAAATGCAAGACCCAGTATTGCGTAGCGGGACGGTTCTTGCCCTACCAATATAGGCCGCCTCACCAAGTGCTTCCGTGTAAACCACACCGTGATAAGACGGTTCTGGTGTGGTCAGCATAGGGAACTTGTCGGCATGTTCAGCCCATGGGAATGTGCCACCGTCTACAATTATGCCGCCTAGGGAATTACCATGACCACCCATATATTTGGTCAGAGAGTGCACGACTATGTCGGCGCCGTATTCGATTGGCTTGGTCAAAACGGGTGTCGCGACGGTATTGTCCACAATCAGAGGTACGCCATGATCGTGTGCGACCTTTGCCAGTGCTTCCAGATCGACGATGTTCCCCGCAGGGTTACCGATTGACTCGCAGAACACGGCTTTCGTGTTGTCGTCGATCTTTTTGGCGATACTTGCAGGATCATCTCCATCTGCAAATCGGCACTCGACGCCCTGCTTGGGAAGCATGTGCGCAAAGAGGGTATAGGTACCACCGTATAGCTGTGGTGTCGTGACAATGTTTGAACCAACTTCCGTGATATTGAGAATTGAGTAGTTGATAGCTGCGCTACCTGCACTAAGTGCAAGGCCACCTACACCACCTTCAAGATCCGCCACTCGTTGTTCGAGAACGTCCGTAGTTGGGTTCATAATTCGTGTATAGATATTGCCGGGCACTGCCAGATTGAAGAGGTCTGCACCGTGCTGGGCGTTGTCAAATTCATAGGCAACGGTTTGATAAATAGGTGTTGCCACAGCATGTGTGGTGGAATCAGTTTCGTATCCGGAATGAATCAGTTTGGTTTCATCATGCATTTCTCGTTGGCTCCCAGTACTTATAAACGAATTATTTTATCGGTGTTGCTGATAATTAGCCATGCATCCTTAATTTCATCATCCTGAACAGCGTTGACGTTGAGTCGGCGGACGGTGAACTTGAGTACCAGCAGTTTGGCAAATCCCTCGTGGTGCACTGGACGGCAGCCAGCAGCGCAAAGATGCGCTTGCATAGATTTCGGGTGAATTTATGTTAATGAACGAAGCGTGGAAGATAGCCGTTAACAGGTAAGTTGAGACCTGCATAGTGTTCAATCAGCAAAGCTTACCCCAACGAGGAATATGATTTGGCTGAAATGAGCGAATATCGAACTAAAGTAAGTTTGTTGAGGCAGAAGGTCTTGGAACGAATGATCCAGAGTCGGTTGCGTTAGGTCTAAATTGTCTCCGAAGAAGAAAAAAGAGGTGGTCATTTGACCACCTCTTTAATTTTCAATAGCTACTTAGCTAAAAACCCGACTACAGTTTCCATCGGAGCCCTACTTGGGCACGACGTCCGGAGTACGCACCATTTACGAAGTGCTCCATCGTGCTTTGGCCGAGAAGGTTATAGTAATGTATATCCTCGTCGGTGAGATTGATGGCTTGTGCAGTAATAGTAAAATTATCAGTTAGTGAATAGTTTACTGACGCATCCCACTGGTCATAGCTATTAACGAACAGTGGGTTGCCTTGGCCATCTGCAATGACATCAAGGAAGTCATCTCTATAATTGTAGGATAGCCGACCATTCCATGGACCTTTCTCATAAAACACAGACAGGTTTATCGTGTTCTCGGATAGGCCGGGAACACCATAGGCTTGAGCAGTATTATCATTCTCAAAATCGGAACTGGAGTCAATATAGGTCCAATTCGCAATCACTCCCAGTCCATCAAAAGGCTCTGGTAGGATATCTGCAAAGGTGCGCTGGAACGCCATTTCGATGCCAACAATATCAGATTTTCCGGTGTTTAGAGGTCTAAATGCTGTTAGTACCAATGGTTGTCCAGTTTCTGGATCTGTAACATTAGGAAATGGAGTTGCTGTTTGTTCAGGCTGCACAAAAGATTCGATATCTTTCGTAAAAAGACCAATCGATGCGATCGAGAAGTCAGCGAAATACCATTCTACTGCTAGGTCTAATTGTGTCGCTGTTGTTGGATCAAGACTGCCGTTGCCACCACGCATTGTTCGCGGTCGCACTTGGACGGTTAGTCTGGGACTCAAATCAAGATACCTGGGTCTACTCATCACTTTGGCTGCGGAGAATCTCACAACAATTTCATCCGTGGGATCGAACCGTAAATTTAGTGAGGGTAGAGTCCTCGTGTAGTCATGGTAGATGTCTGTGTATGTCGGTTGTGAAAGCACAACTGAGGGATCTGAAGGGTCGGAATAATCAAAGGATTCTGGAACTGTGATTTCTCCGTTAGATCCGGTGCTATTATCCACATAGCGCACTCCAATGTTTCCAGAATAAGGGATGCCGCTATCGAGTTCCCCACCAAAACTGATCATGGCATATATCGCATTACCATCATCGTCGTGGTTTAGATCCTCGTTAAACCTTCCTGAGTTATACTCGTCTATAGATCGTCCAGCACCCGTATTGAAACCTTTTCCTGCTCTAACCTCATCTGGTCTCGTCATGAGTGCATTTTGCAGAAATGCATAGTTGGGAAGCATCCCGCCTGTTGGCACATTTATACCAAGGCTAGAAGACATCCAATTCGGACCCGCGGCATGAGCTACGCCACCGCCGAAGTCTGTTATGGGTTTATTAATCCAGGCTTTACTATTCAGATATCGCGCTCTGTCTCGACGGTCTTGTCGATAGGCTCGCGCGCCAACTTGAACTGTTTTGAGCCATTCTCCATCAGCCTCATAGGTCAGATCTAATCTGAATTGTGAATTTCGATCATCTACTATGTGTGACTGTATAGACTGTTTAACAACCTTGAAATGGTCTTCTGAAGATATTGGAGATGTGGTTGTCATCGAAGGTAGACCACCAGACCCATATTTGTCATATGCCATCTGTGTCATAGTATTTCGCATCATGGCGTCACGGTTCGTAATCGGAGCTTCAGTTTCGGAAGCTGACGCATCGAGATTAAGAGTAAGGTTGTCTGTAAGCTGCACCTTCATATTTAGGCCAGCATTTAACGTTTCAGCACTAACTTCTTCCGTATTGTGTTGAACAAACAACCCTGCGCCCGAGGTGGTAATCTTCGTAAAAACTATTGTCCCGTTATCCGTTATTGAATCAGCAGCAGTAATTCTCGAATTACCTTGTTGCAGACGCCAGGACTCGTTGAGGTGCGTTTCCGAATTTGTGATATCGGTATAGAGCAGGTCCAGCGTGATATCGACGATATCAGATGGCTGGAACTGCACAGAAGAAGATAAATTTAGACGGTCACGATCTTGCCAATGCACTTCTGCGTTTATCTGCTGCGGGTAGTAGCCTGAACCCATATCCACGCCATTAGCCTTTACCGCGCGAAAGACATGGCCCCAACCTCTATAGGTATCAGTGCGAAAATATCGATTATCCCACTGAGCTGATACCATGAATCCAAGATTATCTGTTAAGACGTCACTGAACAGCGCAAACACGCCTGGTGCAGTATCATCTGCCAGCTGATTTCGTGTCGCATCAATGGAAATTGTTGCATGTCTTTTACCTAGATCTAGAGGTCTGCGCGGCATAATGTCAACAAATCCACCGAGGCCGCCTTCGACATGATCAGCGCGCGGTGATTTATGCACTTCAACAGCCTGCACTAATCCTGACTGGAACTGGTGAAAACCAATAGCGCGAGATTTAGTATTAGTTGCACCTACTCCATCATGACTCCCGGGGACAACATTAGATGCAGCTACCCGTCCGTGTATGGTTCCCTGTACAAATTGAGGCCCTAACCCCCGAACGCTGACAAAAGCACCCTCTCCAGATTTTCTGTCTATGGCAACGCCACTTATACGCTGTAAAGACTCTGCGAGGTTTTGGTCGGGGAAGGCCCCGATATCTTCTGCAGTAATAGCGTCAACAAAATGATCTGCATTTCGCTTTCGTTCCAGCGATTGCTGAAGACTGCCACGGATACCCGTGACTACTATTTCTTCTATCACTTCTTCGTCATCCGCAGCGAACACCGTACCGGTTGAAGCTACAGTACCTAGCACTGCAGCGGCAAAGCCGGATGCTAGTCGTTGAAGTACATTCTTGGATTGTGACATATCGGTTCTCTCCCCATTAATGTCTATTTCAGTTCCTACAAGGATCGTATCAAGGTCGTTGATGCGATAACGTAAGGCTGTGTTTGCCAATAGCTGCTCTAGAGCTACCGTTGGTTGGTAATTGCCAGAAATTTCTGAGGTCACCTTGCCTGAAATTTCCTCTTCTATAAATAAAATTTCTTTGCCACTTTGCAGTGCGAACTGATTGAGCGCACTACCGAGATCTTGGGCATGGATTTGGAACCTAACTAATTCCTCTGTATCTCCGGCATAGGTCTTTGTACATAGGCACAAAATTAGCGCTAGAGAGAAGCCTAGCGAAGGTCTATCAATCCATATACCCCCATTTCCCAACTTTTCGGCCTCCAGGAATACTCAAGGAGCTCGAGTCTCGGTAGTCCATATAGTACAGCCGTTCTTACACTGCTGTCACCCCATGAAGACGAGACAGTTTAATTTTCCCTCACCCCTTTTTACAGATTTTTTGCATCATTTCTGGGGCGTCTTATCACGCCAGTGGAGCATAATACGATTGTCGTTCTCTGTCAGCGCCGCTATCGGGTAAAGTGCCTCAATTGCTTCTAAAAACGACGATGTGTTGCCTGTAGAAAATACCCCACCAACCCGTATGTTCTCGAGACGGACATCATCGTTCAAAACCAGTTTTCTGACGCTGTAGCGGTTGATTTCTTCTATTACATCTCGCAGGACATCATCTCTGAATACCAGCCGACCTTCGCGCCAGCCAACAACCTGCTCCACGTCCGCGTGAAGCACGGTTGGTTCCGTATGGGGTTTGGCAATGAGCTGTTCTCCAGCGGTCAATTCCATAGGTGTGGCATTTGCCTCAATAAGGGGGACGATGCTTTCGCTGACTTCATCTACTTTGATTCTTCCCTCAACGAGAGTAATTAGAACACCCTGTTCGTTATCCAGTCTGACGTCAAATGCAGTGCCCAGGGCTACAATGCGTTGATCTCCCGCATATACCTCAAACAGACGGGAATCTTTCTGGACCTCAAAGTGCGCCTGTCCTCTAACGAGCTCAAGGCGACGGGTCTCGGAACTATCGGTAAAGTCGACATGAACCAGTGAATTCGTATTTAGCGTGACCGTCGACTCGTCCGATAAGGTCACCTTGGAGCGTTCACCTATACCGGTTTCATAGATATTCGTCGCGTTTGCTATCTGGTCCGTGCCAGGTTGATCCACAGCCTGAAATATCCCGGCGGCAATAACCAGCATACAAGCAGTGGCAAACCCGATAGCCGTTCTTCTCTGCCTGGCACGCTCACACCCACCCGTTTCTACCAACACCTGCTCACTGAGCTCCAGCAACTCCGGGCTTCCTAGGTTTTGATCGACCATGGCGAGTGCCCGTTGCGCATGATCGAATGCTTGCGCGTGCTCAGGGATTGAATTACGCCACATTTCGAATGCGGCTCTGTCGCTTGGTCCACAGTCTGGCGCATCAAGGCGCAGTAACCAGTACGCAGCAACCTCTTCTAACTTTTTAGCCGTCCTCTCGTTGTCTAGTAGGTTCATCTTTTTTCGTTCATTTTTGACTAAGGTAGATTGCCAAATGGGCAATTGCCTTCATCATATGTTTTTCAACGGCGCTAACCGAGATGCCGAGTCGGTTGGCGACGCGCTTTTGCCGAAGGCCTTCAACACGGCACAATATAAAAATCTGTTGCGTCCGTTCCGGCAGTTCATTCAGAGCGGCCAAAATTACTTCGACCGACTCCTTAGCTGTCAAGACGTGGTCCGGACCGAGTTCCGCATTAGGATGTCGTTCTTCCAGAAACTCGTCATGAAAGTCCTGGGCATGGGTGCGCTTTTTACGCAGAAAATCCCGCCACACATTGGTGGCGGTGCGCATTAGATAAGCTTCAGGCTGTTCGATATTACTGCCGTTGCCACGTACGGCAAGGCGCAGTAGTACTTCCTGCACCAGATCTTCGACGTCGGCTTGTTGGTATAACCGTTTGCCGAAATAACGTGACAGGGCGGGACGATATTTTCTTGATAAGACATCCAACCGCTCGGATTCGGTCAGGGTGGATAAAAGATTAGGTTGATCACTGGGCATTTGTGTTTTCTGGCTTGAATCAGAGACCGATTGTACACTTCTTTTGCAGTCGAGTTTTTGAGTCGCAAGTGCTTTACAAAGAGATCGTTTCGGTACAACTTAGAGATACTTTGAGAAAAACAGATCTATTATATCGATAACAGTTTTTCCGTAGACGGATGAAGGATCGCCAATATCCACCATCTTTTCTTCAGACCAGCTACGACGATCGAAGGCATGACCCTCATCGGCAAAAATATGCAGTTCGGCCTTGCGGTCGAGGTTAGCGAGCTTTTCGTAAAAGACCGTGCTTTCTGCTAGCGGAACTGCTGGATCTTCTGCGCCGTGTATCAACAAGCAGGGCGGGAAGTTACTGAGGTCATATTCTAGTGGGCTGGCACCTTTATAGTCTTCTTCTGTTGCTTCGGCCCCCATTAATAGTGCGCGACCCTCATTGTCGGTGCCGTATTGGATAGTGGTTGGTCCATACATCGATGCGACAGCTTTGACATCGCTGGAGATTCTTTCGTGACCACCAGCGCCCTCAAATTCGGTTGCAACAGCCGCCATAAGGGCAAGGTGACCACCGGCGGAATCTCCAATGACACCAACTCTTTCTGGATCGAGACCTAATTTCTCGTAATTTGCCTTAAGGTATCGTATGGCGCATTTAACGTCTTCTATCTGAGCTGGCCAGGGTGCTTCCGGCGACAATCGATAGGACGGACACAGGCAGACGAACCCTGAACGGCTGAGTAATAGTCCAAAGCCTTTAACCCCATTGCGGCTTCCTTTTCGCCAACCGCCACCGTGGACAATCACCAAAGCAGGTCTGTGGAAACCATTCTTTTCTGGTAGATAGAGATCTGCTTCAAGGTTTCGGTCACCAGCTTTGCCGATCAAAATACCTTTAGAGACTTTTTCCTTGTTCATATCGAGGGTCCTCCATCCAGCGATGGCGACGTAAGGGTTCCAGAACAGCTCGGCGTGCCTCGTCATCATCAATTCGACACAATTGTTCTATGGCGAATGCATTGACATAGGTGTGAGGGTCTTGGGCTGCGACTGCGAGGCTTGGTATTGTTTCTTTTATCGCCCCTTGTCTGATCAGCGTTTGAATCGCATATACCTTAAGATCCCAGTCATCATTCGTTCTTATTATCTTGTCCAACGCTTCAATGGTTTGAGCTTGATAAGCTCCTGGTCCTAATAAACCTAGGGCGGACATCGCGTGGCGTTGAACGAAAGGGTTTTTGTTACTAATGAGTTCAGTGAGGCGTTGCGCAAACGCTGGATTGCCGGTTTGACCTGCCGCAAAGCAGCCATTTATCAACAGGCCATCTCTGTCCTGGTTTAAGAGATCTTGTATGGGTTCGAGATCTTTTAGTAACGCTAGCCCATTGCTGGCGTCGGCGATTTCAAGAATCCAGTCACCATCTTTACTAGGCAAATGCCGATTGATGTCACCTAATAGTGTATCGCGTACCTTGTCCTGGTTATCCACGGTCGCTGACATATAGATGGCTTGAACTCGAGTACGGGGGTCATCCCCATCAAAGGCACGCTGCCAATCAGCAAAAGCGATCACATTGTTTGCCGACGTCTCGTAACCCAGCCACTGACATAGATGTTTCGAAACAGGATTGTCTGTTTGCAATACGCCGGCGCGACCGCTTGGAGGCCGTTCAGTGCGCATGAATACAAACTTGCAGGCGAATCGGTTCTGCTCGGTACCATTTATCATTGCACCGTGGCCGATATCGAAATGTGCCAACGCAACGGACCCGGCAGTGCAGGTCATCGGATGTACGTTTGGCTGGACATATCCGTCGGTTAGTTGGAGCTGCTCATCCTTTTGAGTCAGCTTTGGCGGGTCGTACCAGTCTTCTTTCCCCCCTAGTTTGGGTAGTAGATGAGTTCCGGGCAACAAACCAGTGGGACCATTGTCCAGGGTCACTTCCTGGGGGTAATAAAACATAATCAGCCACCAGGGTTCACGATGGCGCGGTCGCGGTTTTACTGCATGCCCATCCTTATGGAAAGGTTGCAGCATGGCGGGTGTCTTCTTTCCCGGTTGTCCATGGCTGATGTGCGGGTGACGATGCACATGGACGAAATAGTTGTCCCCTAGTATTGCAGTGACATTACGTCGCACCGCAGGATCGTCGAGTACCTGCCACAGTTGGGGCACCATCGGCAAAATGTTGTTGTGTGGATTGAATTCGCCGTTCGTAGACTCGAAAACTCGCGAGATAGTGGTGTACATTGCTTCGTGAAAATCACTCGGCAACTCGGGTGTTATTTTAATGAACCCCTGCTCAAGAAACTGTAAAACATTAGAGTCTTGTGTTTGATTATTAGCGCTGATGGTATTTCTCCGAGGTGTTTCAGCGGTCCAGTCTTACTGGGTACCGCTGCTTTTATCTTTAGCGGCAAGTAGAGCCCCATCACTTTTTACCTCGCCGTGGGCTAGAGGGTGGAGTTAGGATAATCCAAAACGAAGTGAGACTACAAAATGAGGTTGGATGTTTTTCGTTGATAGATTCAAGCGGTCTTCTTACCCAGCGCTGAAAACATTGTATCCAGTGACAGCAAAAAAAACGTTTTTGGAAACGAAATACTAATGGTTGGTGCACCATGGAATATGTCTTTCTTCCACATCGAACTAATATATCTATATGACAATGACATCGATATGAATAAAGTGTGGCCCTATTAGGGTGTCGCAGGGGGTAAGGGTTTTGGTTGGTCCATAGTTTCCCGGGATCCAAGAGATTAACCGAGAGACGACAGCTGGGAATTGTTTAGTAGGTATTTATTTGTGCGAAAAATTCAAGGCTTGCTTTGAATAACTCAAGTAATTTTTGTTGTCAGACCGAAGAGGAGATGCACGGCCTGATGACCGTGCATGCACTCTCCGATTATTTTATTGCGTTCTATACTACTGTTGTTGTCTGAACAACAACAAGAACAACAACAAAGCTATCAGCCCAACAAGCCCGTTTTCCGAGAACTGACCTACAATTTCCCCAATATTTTCTACAACTCCTGTTGCACCAGGAAATAAAACATCGAGAAGGACCAGAGCAAGTATAAGTGCTACCCCGAACTCAGTTATTGATCGTAACCAAGAGGATATGCTGGACATTGTTTCTTTAATGAAGGACATAATTATTTCTCCTTTAAGTGAGCGAGAATTAAGTTATGTGCGGCTCGCAATGGCGATAAAGATCACCAACACGATGAGTCCAGTTAGACCCCCGCTAGTAAAGCTTTCAACCAATCCAGATACACTCGCAACAATATTAGTGGTACCAGGGAAGAGAACATCTACAACAAGTGCAACGGTAACAAGACTTAGTCCTAAGCCAATAACACCCTTGGCAATAGATGTTACGGTATCTAATACTTCATTGATAATCATGTTATGGAGACTCCTAATTTGCGGTTATTTTTTTTGTATTTGACGTAACGTCATTTCCGATGTT
>PALY01000152.1 GCA_002707085.1 Deltaproteobacteria bacterium | reverse complement strand
CATCGGAATCTTCGTCGATGTAATCGGGAGTACCGTCACCATCGGAATCGAGGGGTTCGTCACCATCACCGGCTTCAATGCTGTCGGCGATTCCATCACCGTCTGAATCGTCATCCAGGTAGTCGGATGTACCGTCTCCATCTGTATCTCCGGCACCTTCGTCGGCATCGGAAATACCATCTCCATCTGAATCCGTATCTACGTAGTCGGGGATGCCGTCGCCATCCGAATCTAAGACTTCGTCACCGTCTCCAGCCTCAATGCTGTCTGAGATTCCATCTCCATCGGAATCATCATCCAAGTCGTCGGGAATACCGTCTCCGTCGGTGTCCCCAAAACCTTCGTCTTCATCGGAGATGCCATCACCATCGGAGTCATCATCTTCCGAGTCGGGAATACCGTCCCCATCGGTGTCTCGGTCAGCTTCATCTGAATCTGGAATACCGTCTCCATCGGAATCTTCATCCAAATAGTCGGCAACGCCGTCCCCATCCGAATCGTCTGCGCCTTCACTGACATCGAAAATTCCATCGCCATCAGAGTCGGTGTCGATGTAGTCCGGTGTGCCATCGCCATCTGTGTCAACGGCGGGAGTGTCGGGATCATCGTCTCCGGCCTCCACCGTGTCAGAAATACCGTCTCCATCGGAATCATCATCCAAGTAGTCGGGGGTACCATCACCATCGGTGTCAGCGGGTGGGGTGACGATGTCATCATCTCCGGCCTCTTCGCTGTCGCTAATTCCGTCGTCGTCAGAGTCTGGGTCTCGGTAGTCGGGAGTGCCGTCTTCATCGGTATCTACAGGTGGAGTAGAAATGTCGTCATCTCCAGATTCGTCTTCATCAGAGATGCCGTCTCCGTCCGAATCCAGGTCTTCACGGTCGGCGGTGCCGTCGCCATCTGTGTCGATCGTATCGTCATCGCCAGGGGTACCGTCGTCGGCATCTCCATCTTCGTCCCCATCGGGTTCATCACCGGACGAAGGTGTGTCCTCGTCTTCATCAGAAATACCGTCTCCATCGGTATCCGTAACGGTGTCCATGCCCGTATCGTCGGAATCTGCATCCGCATCCGAATCTGCGTCCGCATCCGCATCTGCGTCAGTGGAGTCATTGCCCGTATCGTCTAGTCCGGCAGAACCGTCATCATCGAGCGCATTGTTCTCGAGGTCGGTGACCCCGCTACCGATCAGCGCCTTCGTTGGGTCGCAACCCATTAGGCTAAGGACAACAATTAACGACGCGACTGGACGTACACCCATTACAAACCTCCACACCGAGGCCTGCGGCCTCCGCGCTTAGGGTACCCTAAACAGTCGTTCAGACCAAGCGAAAAACGCAGTACAGCTTAGTAAGCCGTACCTGGAACGACGACGATGATATCCAGGGTGTCCAACAAAATGGTGTCGTCACCAATCACGTTGAGGGTCAAAGCGTAGAGCTGGTCTTCTGTGGTGGCTGCCACGACACCCCGAAAGTTCAACGTAAAGTCGAGTACGTCGATGCCTGCAGCAGGCTCGATATCGTCGTAGTACGGAGGCTCGATGCTGGTCACAAATCCCCACTCATCACCCTCAACTTCAAGTTCGACCTTCGAGAAGCGAATGGAGTTGATCAGGTCTTCGATGGCGTTGGTGACCGTTTCGCGGAAGTCTGAAGAAGAACCAGTCCAGCGGAAGACAAGAAGATCGTCCGCCATTCCGTCACCGTCCGTGTCGGCTACCGAACCGGTAGCGGAAGCGATTTCCTCCATTTGAGCAACCGATGTGCCGGAGGTCATGATTCCGATTGCGTAGCCACCCAGTGCTGTGATGGAGTCCACAACGTCACCAAACCCGGCGTCGCGAGGGCACCCACCAGGAGTACCGTAGGAGGAATCGTCTGCATCACGAAGTGGGGCGTCTGTCGCGTAAACCATGACTGGAAGGGCGTAGTCTCTGAATCCGAATCCGCCGAGTTCGCCACCACCAGAGCTTGTGGCACTGTAGCCTTGTCCACCCGTTCCACCGAAGGGGTCGTCTTCGCTGGCGATGTAGGGCTGGATGTCCGTTGCCGCGTCATACACGCCATTACAGTTTTGGTCGTATCCCTTTCCGTACGCGCCCTGGTACAGTGCTTCCATTGTGGATTCTGGCCAGTCACCACCGTAATGGATGGGTACGCCGGTAAGCTGTGCTTGCACGGCCGCAGTATTGTCTGTGACTTGCTGGCGCAGGATGAACGGTTTGTCGCCGGAGCTTGAATAGCCGTATCCAGCGAATGCGTAGTCATCATAGGTGGCAAACCCATACTCAGCGTCTGGAATCAGTGTGGTGAGTGCAGTCACGATGGAGGAAAACTCACTGGCCATCGCATTCGCTGTTCCGGACATCGATCCTGTGGTGTCGAGCAGGAAGCCAACGTCGCCCATCTGAATGCGCAACTCAAACTCAAAGTTTTCCTCAACGCCGGTGCGTTCAGAAACCTCTACGTAGATGCCGTCAATCGTAGAACCGTCATCTCTGGGGTCGGTACCCGCAGCGATTTCACCACCATCCGAGAACCCGTCTCCGTCTGTATCGGCGTCATAGGGGTCGGTTCCCCAGATGTTGATTTCATCCCAGTCGGGGAGGGAGTCACCATCGGCATCGGTGTCCGCAAAATCATAATCGCCATCACCGTCCGTATCTTTGGGTTCGTCAGTGGGGCTTTCTACTCCGCCTTCGATGGAGTCCGACACACCGTCAGCATCGGAATCCGCGTCCAGGTAGTCCGGGATGCCATCCTCGTCGGTGTCTCTGGGGTCATCTTCCCATTCACTCGTTCCGCCTTCAAACACATCTCCAATGCCGTCGCCATCTGAATCAATGTCCATGAAGTTGGGGATACCATCGCCATCGGTATCGGGGGCCCCACAGTCCAGACCGATTTCGTGAATGTCGGAGATACCATCGCCATCGTTATCGGTGTCAGCAAAATCGTAAATACCATCGTCGTCGGTATCGCCCACGGCACCATCGACTTCATTCTTTTCGTCTGAATCATCGATACAGTTATTGTCTGAATCCAAGTCCAAGAAGTCCGCATAGCCATCTTGGTCGCTGTCGACTGGCAGGGTCATGATGTCGCTGTCACCCGATTCGAT
The DNA here is from genome assembly GCA_002707085.1 of Deltaproteobacteria bacterium. Classification (GTDB taxonomy): domain Bacteria; phylum Myxococcota_A; class UBA796; order UBA796; family UBA796; genus UBA796. The sequence continues at coordinate 12,389 of PALY01000152.1, read as the reverse complement.
CTGGTCTAAAATCCCATCACCATCGGAGTCTGTGTCGAGGTAGTTGGGGTCGCCATCACCATCGAAATCTTCGGTCAGACCGTCATGCCCATCGATGATGCCGTCACGGTCCGCATCGTCATAGTCGTTGACCACAACACCTGTGTCTCCACCAGTGGCGGCGGGCTTGGTTTCTTCAACCGCACATCCGATGGTGAGCATGATGAGCAGAGAAGATGGGAGTGTATGTGGGCGCATACGTTGCCTCTTTTTGAGCGGGGGGTGATGGAAAAAATCCTGTGACGTGTCAGCAGCAAGGACACGTATACTATGAATGTATAGCTGACTTTGATGAGTGTACGCGATACTCTTTACCAGATTGGGCGATTTTGACCCAAGAATATCTCGATTTGGGGCGTCCAAATGGGACACCGGCGACATCAGGATCATTACGGTACAAAGGCGAAAGCTGCGGGTTTTGCCGCGCGTAGTGTCTATAAATTGGAAGAGATAGAAAAACGCTTCAAAATAATTCCGCGCAATGGGCGCGTAGTGGATTTGGGTTGTTCTCCAGGCAGTTGGACCTCCTATGTGAAACAGGTGGGTGGCCCTGATACCAAGGTTGTCGGCGTGGATTTGACGGAAGTGCCTGGGTATTTGGGACACCAATTCGTCCAATCGATCTTCGAACTTGATGTGGGTGCAATCCGTGATGCTCTTGGTGGTCCAGCAGATTTAGTGATCTCAGACATGGCGCCACTGACAACGGGCAGTCGTTTTACGGATCACGTGCGCCAGATAGAGTTGGCGGAATGCGCCCGAGAGTTGGCAGCCCAGCTTCTTGGACCCGGAGGTCATTTTCTGGCCAAAGTGTTTGAGGGTGGGGAAGCCCCCGATTTTGTGACGCGCGTACGGGCCGATTACGGCAAGACCAAACGGGTAAAACCAAAGGCGACCCGCAAGGAGAGCGTCGAATTCTTCGTGTTGGGTATGGGGCGCCGTCGTTAGGCGACCCCTTCTATTCAACCCGTCGACCTAGCTTTCGACAAATCGAGTCAAGGTTGGAACCATTACGCCGGTTCCACCCGGTACGAAGTGACGGAACTTTTTGTCCAAGAATGCTGGACCTGCGATATCCATGTGGGCCCATTTGGGTCCATCTACAAATTCGCTAAGGAATAAGGCTGCAGTGATACAACCAGCAGACCTACCACCTACATTCTTTATTGTGCCCCATTCGGCCTTCAGCTGATCTTTGTAGTGGTCAGGAAGTGGGAGTTGCCACACGTTCTCACCAGCATCGACGGAACTGTTGAGCAAAGATGAAGACAGGTCGTCATCTTTGCTGAACAACGCCACGTAGTGATCACCCAAGGCCACGACTGCAGCGCCAGTCAGGGTTGCGAGATCGACGATACAGTCTACGTCGAGCTTGCTTGCGTAGGTGATACAGTCGGCCAGTACCAGTCGGCCTTCTGCATCTGTGTTGTGGATTTCTACGGTTTTACCCGAATACATCGTGAGGATGTCGCCCAGTTTGTAGGCATTTCCACTCACAAGGTTCTCTACTGCACCGACGATACCGTGTACTTCGACGTCGGGCGCAAGATCTCGAATCGACTTCATCGCGCCGATGACGGCTGCAGACCCGGCCATGTCGCAACGCATGGTCAGCATGGAACCACTTGGTTTAAGCGAATATCCACCTGCATCAAAGGTCACACCCTTACCAACAAGCGCAATCTTTTTGCGCGGTGTACCGGCGGGCTTGTAGATCATGTGAATGAAGCGTGGCTTGCGGTCCGAACCTTGGCCTACACCCATGATTCCGCCCATTCCCGCGGCAAGAATCTTATTTTCATCCCATACATCGACAGTCATTGTGTCGCTGGCAAGACTCAATGCAACGTCAGCCAAGGACTCTGGATAGATGGCTGCGGCGGGTTCGTTGACCAGGTCACGGGCCAGATCCTGTCCTCCACCAACGGCTTGGCCACGCTTGACGCCTTCTGCATTCACATCTCCGATAAGTGTGAGCTGACTTGCGGGCGCTTTGCGTTTGTCTTCTGCTTTGTACTTGTCGAAACGGTAGGTTCCCGCGTAAAAAGCTTCGATAGCGAGTTGGGATTGAGTTGAGTCCAGTGTTCCCATCGCCAGTGCGACGGATGAAACACCGCGTGATCTGGCAGCGTGGCCGGCTTGGCCTGCCGCCTGCTGGATTCCGGATGTGTCTGCATCACCCATACCCAAAACAATCAGTCGCTTGGCCGCAATTTTTCCGAAAGTTGCGTAACTTGCGCTACTGCCAGCCTTTCCAGTGAATTCATCGTTTTCAAGCGTGTCGAGGAGGGTTCCGCCGAAGGCTTCGGAAATAGCGCCGAGGGTCTCCGACAGGGTGTCGGGAGTTACCGCGATGGCAAGAAGATCAGCTTCAACGTCGAGGATGGAGCTATTGGCGATTGTGATATTCATAGAGACTCCGTCGGGCGAATTGGACGCACCATGTTCTAAGATGGCCCCAGTAACCACAATATGACGAGAAGGGCTAAAATAACTACGCCAGCAGCACCGAGAAATAGCATGTAGCTATCCCCACGAATCAAGTTGAGGAGGCTGCCAAGTGCTTCTCCAACCGGCCCTTGCTCCAGTGGTTCGCGTTTGGGCTTGGGTTTGGGCGTCACACTGCTTGGTGCGGTCTTGGGTAGGTCTTGTCCGCCCGCATTGGGTAATGGAAGTTCACTCCAGCGACCTGCTCCTCTGTACTCTGGTTCGTCCGGCTCTTCGATAGGGGCTGGAGGGGCAGGGCTTGGTGTTGGGTTGATGGCCATAGGCACAGGTTCGACCGAAGGTTCCTGTGCTGGTTCGGGTGTCCATTCTGGTTCAGGCGCAGGTTCAGTATTCGATGGGAATGCGGTGACCACCGCTTCATCTTCCTCGTTTGTGACCGTTTCAGCAGTTGCTGGGTCTGCAAGCCCAGGAGGATGATATTCGGCGGTAACGGTATTTTCCGTGGTTCCGGATGCTTCACCCGCTCGGTCCATGGCGATGGGTTGGCGCTCCGGTTCTTCTGGAGGGGGGACGTAGCCGGGGGCTGCAGTCACCTGAAACAGTTCTTCCGCTGTCGCGGGTTCGTGTCCCGAATCGCGAATCGTATATGCGACCCGGACCAAGTACTGGGCGGGAGGCAGGTCTGATATGCGGAAACTGAACCGGAACCGGCCAGAAGGGTGCCGATCCACCGTGTATGAACAAGCCAGGTTTCTCAGTCGTTCATTCCGTTCCTGGTCAAATACTGCCAAGCCTGCCGCGATCTCCTCGTGGGTTTCTACGCCTTGGCTTGCGCCCACAGTACAACTGAATCGTACTTCTTCATCGGTTGCAAAGGTGTCTTTGGCCGGTGGGCGGTTCAGTATGAGTTTGCCCACATGGGTCACGGTGGGGTGAACCAAGGCTGTGACTTCATCGAAACGCTGCCGGAATTCGACTAATTTATTGAAACGGTATGGTGGCGAAGGGCTGGTTTGGACACTGATTGCCCGATTCACAATCGCGGCTGCCCGGTCGGATAGACGTGTATGGAATCGCGCATTGGATGGTTCGTTTTTCAGGCGATTGTGGATCCGATCCTTCAACACTTGAACATCGGGCTTTTCTAATCCACCTTCGGGCAGTGCGGGTGGTGCCTTTCCTTCTCCTTCCGCCATAGCGGTACGGAACAAAATCATGGCCAATGCGTAGGTGTCTGCCGAAGGGTTGAGCGGCGTGCTTCCTTCATCGTCCCGCACTTCCGGTGCAAGGTAGGCATCGCCCAGGTAGCCTTCGCGGCCTGCAAGTGCGGAGAGATATCGGCGAAGTGTTGGAGTGACCGGGTCCATCAACCGGACACTGCCGTCACTTGCAACCATCACATTGGCTGGCTTGACGGTCCCGTGTACTGGCAGTGTGGTTGAAAGTGTGGATAGGGCATCTGTGGTCTGGGTGATGATCTGGAAAATCGTATCCAGCTGTCCTACATCACTGAGCCGGCGTTCGAGGGTTTCGGGGTAGCGAGGCATGAGGAGTGCGGGGCTTCCATCATCTGCAATGAATCGAGCCTCCAGTTTCACCAATGCTTCATTTCCAGACTCTTCGAGCAAACGACCCTGTTCCCGAGCGATTTCCCGGCAGGCTTCCGCCAGTCGGGGAGGCTCTCTTGGCAACTCATCTTCTGTAAGCGGAACCTTAAGTACCCACTCGGTACCGTTTGCTTCCTCTCTTACAAGGTAGCATTTACCCCATAAACCTCGGCCCAATAATTGGCCTACCTGAAAGGTCCGGCCGTTACCGTCCTGGACGTGATCACCTGTCTTCATCAAGATTCCTCGGGCAAGTCATGACATTCGATAACCAAGTGATCGCGCGCCGGCACCCGGGCGCATGCTCCACAGAGCGGGTAGGTTCGACTTTGTGGAAAACCTTGAACCAGGCCTGGGTCGTGACGGCCACGGCACGTACCGATTTTTACGTACAATTTTAAATGGAAGCGTACGTCAGTTTTTGGCCGATTTGGAGGATCCTCGAGCAGCACAGGAGCGTAGACTCGTTGCACTTTTGAAGGCTTCAAAGGGCACCGATTTTGCTGCGAAACATGGACTGGACTCGGTGAAAACATTTTCCGATTTTCGCAAAGCCGTACCGGTTCGGACTCATGAAGAATTGTTGCCGTGGCTTGATCGCGTCTCTGCAGGAGAAAAACGTGTCTTGGTCAATGGTCGGACTCGAATGCTGCTTGAGACGAGTGGGACTACTGGTACTCCAAAGCTTCTCCCAGTCACGCCAGCGTGGGAAGAAATCGTACAAGAAGCACAGCGTTTGTGGACCTTGGCTTTGGTTCGAGACCACCCAGAGCTGGGCAGTGGAAAGATTCTGACTGTGGTGTCTCCAGAACGCCATGACCGAAGTGCGGGTGGACTCCCGATTGGTTCAAACACGGGTCGAATCCGTGCGGCGCAACCATTCTGGCTTCGATCCCGGTACGTGGTCCCGCGAGAAGTGGTGGAGATTTCTGATCCAGTCGTACGCCAGTACGCCATCCTGCGATGTGCACTTGGGTGTGACGTACGCACCATCACAACCGCCAACCCATCCATGATTCTTCTGTTGATTCGACGATTACAGGACTGGAAGGACGCTTTGTCTGTGGATCTTCGCGCAGGGACCTTACGGAATGGGCCAGCGTCTGTGTTGGACGAAAATATACGCCAGCGTATCGAACGAAAACTGAAGCCATCTTCTGTACCGGAAGAATGGAGTCCCGACCGTTTGTGGGATTTATCATCGATCAATTGCTGGACGGGTGGTCCCGCCCAATACTTCGCCGATAGGCTTCGTGAGGAACTTCCGTCGATTCCCATCCGGGAAGTCGGCATCAGTGCCAGTGAAGGTACTTTCGCTTTCCCGTTGGGCAACGATTGGCCTGGAAGTGTTCTGTGGGTTGGTGGGCATCTTCAGGAATTTATCGGTGATGATGATGTTCCCCGGTGGGCCTGGGAGCTGGAAGTCGGTGAAAAGGTTCGTTTGGTTGTAAGCACCACTGCCGGTTTGTGGCGGTACGATATGGCCGATGAAGTAGAAGTGGTGGGGCGGTGTAGAAATACTCCGGTGATTCGATTTGTCGGAAAGTCCGGACGGTACCTCAATGTTTTGGGCGAGCGGGTCACAGAGGGGCAGGTGGTTGAGGCCATGTGTCAGCTTGGGGTGAACTTGACCGGATTTACTGTCGGCATCGAAGAAGGCGACACGCCCCGCTATGTGGTTGCTTTTGAAGGGGAAACTGGGCGAATGGATCTTGGCAAAAGCTTTGATCAGGCCCTATCCACAGTGAACGTGGAGTACGCCGGAAAACGCAAATCCGGGCGCCTGGGCCCACCTGAAGTGCTGTGTTTACCCGCTGGAAGCTATGGACGAATCCACGAGGAGCGCGTACGGATGGGCGCCCCTGATGGGCAATTAAAGGACCCAGTGATTGCGATTGATGCATCAGAATGGGGACGGGTTTTAAAAGTGGGTCACAGTCAATGATTTGGTTTGCACGGTTTATGTTGAGTACGTTGGTGCTGTTTTGGTTCTCAGCGCTCGTGCGGGCGATTCGTAGCCGGCGGGATGAACGTTATCGTGCCACTGAAGATACGCCTGGACCGGAGGGAAACCCGCGGGTTGCATTGGTCGTTCCCGCCCGCAATGAAGAGCGGAACATTGCAGGTTTGGTCGAAGGCATCCTCCAGCAGGACTATGAAAACATCACCACGGTCATTCTGAATGATGGCAGCACCGACCGGACGGGTGAATTGCTTGCGGCCCACCACCACGAAAAAAATCTCAACATTCTTGAAGGTGGAGGTGGCCCTCTACCGGATGGATGGCTGGGGAAGGCCTGGGCGTGTCAACGGGGCGCCAAGTTCCATATAGAGTCGGACCAGCCACCAGAATGGCTGTTGTTCGTTGACGCAGACGTGAGGCTACATCCCCACGCGGTGACGGGTGTATTGGGCCATGCCCAACGAAACGAGTTGGCCATGGTAAGCGGGCTTGGAAACTTGGTGATGGAGAGCTTTTGGGAAAAGCTGCTTCAACCCGTAGTCGCAGGCTTGATTATGGCGGGCAATGATCTTGAAAAGATCAATGACCCCGAAAATCAGGACGACAGGCCATTGGCGAACGGTCAGTTCATTCTGGTTCGGCGAGATGCCTATGAGGCTGTAGGCGGACATGGGGCGGTGCGCGCAGATGTCCTGGATGATGTGGGGATGGCATCTGCCATTACGGGAGCCGGGTTTCCATACCACCTCATCTTTATGAGGACCCTTTTCGACTGCCGAATGTATGCGAGTTTTGGTGAGATTTGGGAGGGTTGGACCAAGAACATGTTCGCGGGTATGCGCCATTCCTGGTTGAACCTGATCATCGTGATGTGCTTCCTCGCATGGATAGCCCTGGTACCCTACTTGTTGTGTGGTTGGGGTTTGGCCACTGGGAACACGGAGTGGGCGATTTGGGGAGGTGGCATTGCCACGCTGATCCAATTGGTACGTTTGTGGCTTGATATTCAGGTTGGCCAAGACATCCGATATGGACCCACTCAGCCCATCGGTGTAACGCTGGTGCTGATGTTGCTTTTCCACTCTGGAATCCGTGCAAGTCGAGGGACTGCGGAGTGGAAGGGTAGGGTGGTCCCAGTCATCAAGCCCGAATCAAACCCAGAGCTTTTGGACGATGATTCGATTCAGGCCTAGGGCTTCTTGAACCGAGGTGCTGAATCTGGCTTCGCTCTATTTTGAAGGCGTTTGTTCGATGTAGAGACTCTGAGAAGGGAACGCAAAGGAGAGCCCAAGGTTCTCTGCAATTTCCCAGATTTGCATTCTCAGTTCTGAGCCGGCCTGCAATTCCTCCGTCCAGCCAGGGACCTCTAAGAATCCATGAATCATGACTTCCAGTGCGCTGTCACCGAAGTTTACAAACTGCACTTCGTGGCCTTCCAAGACGCGTTCGTCATTGGCCAGCAATGTTCCAGCTTGCTCACAAAACTCAGAGATTTGGGTGCGCGTGGCGTCGTAAGTGAAGCCCAATGTGAAACGGAGTCTTCGAGCGTGTCGCAGTCCAATGTTGTCGACTTTTGCTGTGGCAATGCTTGCGTTCGGGATGGTGACTACCGAGCCAATCAGTGTGCGAATTCGCGTGGATCTAAAACCGACTTCAAGTACGGTTCCACCGGTTCCACCGACTTCGATGTAGTCATCAATCTGAAAGGGTTTGTCGATGAAGATCATCATGGAGCCAAACAAGTTTTCAACCGTATCTTTGGCCGCCAGGGCGATGGCGAGTCCCGACACTGTGACTCCAGCGAGCAGGGTGGTGATGTCTACACCCAGATTGTCGAGAATAGACAGAATGCCCAGTGCAGAAACAATGACTTTCGCCGCTCTGTTGGCCAATGGGATCAACTGGTCATCGAGCTTGGTGTCCGTTGCTTCGGCTTTGATCAACAAGAAATTCGTGGCCATATCGACGATGCGCAAGCACACGAGCATGATCGATATGCTCAGCACAGCTTTGGCAAGCGTATGAAGCCACATGCTGAAGGTCACGTTGAACTGCAGATCAGCAACACCCAGCAAGAAGACTGCTCCCATGGCAGCCCAAGTGAGGGGAGACTGCATTTTCGCGATGACTTCTTCACTCAGTTCGACTTTGAATTTGCTGGCCATTCGTACGATTTGGCTGGCCAAAAGCCAGTGCGCGATACGGCCCGCCAGTACGGAGAACATGATCAGGAGTGCAAACAGTGTGAGTTGCCAACCTTGAACACCCAAGAGGATGGGCTTGTGAAAGGCTGCTGGAAGCGCTTGTCGTAAGGTGCTGGCGATTCCAGAAAACGATTGGGCGTACATGGCGGGGATGTCCAGGATGGTGGACGGAGAGTAAACCCAGCCATCGCCAGATTTGACCACTTTGATGCGTGGGTCTCCTTTATGAAGAACCAAGGAATGTTCTCCCGCAGCATTGGTATACGCCGAATCCAGCGGCATGTTGTCCAGATCGAGAAGGAGGCCACGGGCGTCGAGTATTTGCTTTAGCTGCAGTGCGAGTTGGCCACTCTTGCTGCCATCTGGAAAACAGGACGCGGCCGCGTCTGGATCCCAGGTGCCATTCGTCTGAAGATTGTCGGTCAGGCTTCTGGCAGCCGCTCGTGGATTCTCGCAGGCCGCATGTGAACTGGTGGTCATCGACAAGCCAGTCAACATCACAATGACGTGGAGTAACATCATTTTTGACCAAAGATAGCCCGTGATTCGGTTGGAAGTCTGTACGTTCTTTCGGTGGCAGTTCATGGGTTGTCGCTCCGTAGTGACGCTCAAAAGCAGGGCTTTGCTAACCGCTCACAGGTACAATTCCAGCTTTCGGGGTGGTCTCAACTCTATTTCATAGTGTCCAGCACCCACGGCTCTACCGTTCCGCCGAGCCTCTCAATGTCTCGTTCAAGTTTGGCAATTCTACGTTTTAGTTGCGCCACTCTTTGGTTGGACCGATCAACCTTTGCCTCGAGGTCGAGAATCCGCTCTGCCGCAGTTTGTTTGCTGGGAAGGTTGGGTTCAGGAATCGGGGGCTGTCCATCGTGTTGGGGTGCTGGCCGCTGCGAAGGGGCTTTGTCGGAAGGTTGCCAATCCTTGGCCCGTCGAGGGGCTGTGTGTTGGAGTTCAATGGTCGGAGAAAGATCCGGTATTAGTAGGGCGCCGGATGGGCCGCATAGTAATTCTATCCATCGTTTGGCGGGCAGTTTGTGGAGGGCGCCGATGGGGTTCGATTCGGGTGTCCAAGTTGTTTTCTTTCGTGTTTGATCGGAGATGTGTATGTACCGGACCAAAAGCAATTCTCTGGCCAATAATCCAGATACTTCATCGGCGGTGGAGGCGGGCGGGGCCGCAGTGACTCCGGATTGTGGCAACATGAACATGCCCCGACCATTGGAAGTCTTGAACCGAAGAGAAAATGGCCGCTGTGCCGTTTCTGAACGTAAAATCCATACTTGGAAAACGTTGTCGGACATGGGATAGACTCCAAGAGTATTTAACGGCCCTAACTGGTGTGTTGCGCGAAGAGCAGTTGCTGGCGCGCGAAGCGTGCTACACACTGAGGGTAAGGAGTAGCACAAATGGGCAACCGTTCACTGGCTGGCAGAATGGCCGCAGGCTTTGCGAAAAAGGCTTGGGTTCGCGTAATGGATAGGGTTGGCGGGAAGTTGGTTTCTGGCATGGCCGACACCTCTTCGGATGCACCTGATTCCCGTTTTGTACCCAAACGCGATCTGTATTCGAAGATGGTTTCGAAAGAAAATGCGGACGCTGGTTCGGAGTCCGAGTGATGCCACCCACTCCAGCGCTTTTGGGTAGCGCTTTGTCTCTAAAGCTCAAGTCCGGTGCAAAAAGACCGAAACGAAAAGCAAAGGTCTTGCTGTTCTGATGATGTTGACTCTGCTGCTGACGTTCGTTTCGACCGCCCCTGCCGCGACTCTTACGGTGGGAGGTTCGGGTACCTATGCGACCATTCAGGACGCCATCGATGCAGCAGCGCCTGGTGATACAGTTGAGGTGTCGTCCGGTACGTACACTGAGAACATTGACTTCAGTGGCAAGGACATCACGGTCGAATCTGTATCTGGGAGCGCAGTCACGATACTTTCGCCTGCAACGTCGGGTTTGGGTGTCGTCAACTTCGATGAGGGTGAAGAGGCCGTTCTTGATGGCTTCGGTATCGAGCCTGCGACCGGTGAGCGAGGCGTGTACATATCCAACTCCAGTCCGGTGATTCGCAATTGCCGGATTGAGGGTGCTGGAGATTGGGACACGAGTTGGGGTGGCGGCATATTTGTGGATGAAGGAGCGCCCACTTTTCACAACATCGAGTTTATCGACAACGAGGGCGCAAAAGGCGGTGATATCTACATCACTTCCGCTTCCAATGTGACGGTCACTGACTCCACGATGGAAGGAAGTGCAGGTAAGTATGGAGCGAGTATTTTCGTTCTTGATTCAGCCATCACCATTTCGGACTCCAGTTCAGAAGAGGCTGTTTCCCAGTTTTCTGGTGGATTTGCTTACTTGGATGGTGCGACCTTTACAGCAACCAATGTAGAGATCACCGATCCACTCGGGGACCAAACCTACGGTGTGGGTCTGTATGCGACTGGGCGGAGCGTCATCACCTGGGAGGGCGGTGAAATTACCGGAGCGATGGCGGCCAGCTACATGTCTGGGTACACCGGTGGCGCCATGCATTTGGCAGATTCGTCCACCTTGACTGCGACCAACATGGTGTTCGAGGACAATACTGCCTACAACGGTGGGTCAATCGATCTGACGGATGGGAGTACGGCAACGCTCACCAATGTGACCTTTGAGAACAGTGTTGCACATCGAGCTGGCGGTGCTTTGAGGGTGTACGACAGCGCGGAAGCCTCCTGTACGGATTGCGTATTCGATTCCAACGTGGCTGATCGGGGTGGCGCCCTGGATGTAAGCGTTGATGCGACTTTTGCGGATACGAATGGCGAATACATCGATAATGCAGCCACAGCCCAGGACGGTGGGGCCATTCGTGTCACTGAAGATGGTGAGTTGGTCACGTCAAACACCACATTTGAGGGCAATGAGGCCAGTCAGGCTGGCGGTGCATTGTATTTGTACGAGCCTGGGGAAACGGTCTTGATCAGCACATCCGTGTTCCAAGGCAACGTTGCTGAGTCGGGCGATGGTGGTGCGATTTTAGCGGATCTTGGAGCCTCGTTGACTGTGGAGGAAAGTGCGTTCGATGACAACACGACGAACTTGGGTTCGGGTGGTGCCATTGCGTTTGATCCTGTGTTTTCAGGGCATACATTGACCGTCACCTTGTCGAGCTTTGAATCCAATGAAGCCGAGGATGATGGTGGCGCGATTTATTCAAGCGATGCCGAAATGGTCGAATTGTCTGATGTCATCTTCCTGCGCAACCGGGCGCCATCGGGGGATGGCGGTGCGCTCATGCTGGAACAAGATGAAGATCATGAACTGAGCCGCGTGGTGTTTCACGCCAATACGGCCTCAGGCAAGGGCGGCGCGATTTTCGATAAGGACCATCGAGGTGAGACCAAGATCGAAAACTGCATATTTACCGAGAATTCGGGAGGTACAGGCGGAGCGATCCACCTCTCTGAAAATGATGTGCAGGCTGATTTGGTGAACATCACCTTTGCTGGAAATGATGCTTCGTCCGCAGGAGCGCACCTGTATTTAGATGACGCGACTGTTTCTTTCGTCAACAATATCGCTTGGGCTGGGCAAGACGGCGGTGGCCTGTATGCGGCGGATACCAGCAGTGCTTCGGGCAGTGATTTTTACTATTCCGATGTCGGAGACAACTCGGGTGGTGACTATCTCGGCACACTGAGCGACCCGACGGGCGGCAGTGGGAATATCAATGAAGACCCGCTGTTTCGGGACTTCAGTATTGATGGTGATGAGGATAACGACAATCTGTATCTGTTTGTGGGCAGCCCTTGTATAGATTCTGGGGACCCCAGCATTGTCGATGTTGACGGGACTCGCTCGGATATGGGCGCCTATGGTGGCCCCAATGCGGACGCGCACGATGACGATGGTGACGGACATTGGAGCATTACAGACTGCAATGATGATGATGCGGGCATCTACCCGGGCGCGGTGGAACTTCCATATGATGGTGTGGACCAAGACTGTGATGGCGCTGACCTAAGCGACGTGGACGGGGACGGCTTTGAAGCGATCGAGGTGGGCGGTACTGACTGTGATGACACAGCCGTCACGGTATACCCGGGAGCTACAGAGACTTGGTACGATGGCATTGACTCCAACTGTGAT
>PALY01000151.1 GCA_002707085.1 Deltaproteobacteria bacterium | reverse complement strand
TGAAGCTGCCCACAAAGGAAAAGCACACCCCCAAGAGTGGTGATGGCGAGCCATCGGAATGCTGACTTCCGGTTGTCCTCGACACAAGCAGCGTAGGCCATAACCATGGATACACTTGAACAAATCAACAGGAAGGTCAGACCCGCCGTGAAGTTGATTCCAAACTCTACGGGCTCTCCAGGCATGACCCATTGATCGGCCCCACCACGAAGAATTCCATATGCGAGCAAAAAGCCCGCAAAGGTCAAAGCATCAGAAAGCAGGAATACCCACATGCCGATTTTGCCCATCGAGGCACGACCTGTATGAATATCCGGTGGCCATTGGTCGAACGGAAGCTCATGATGATGGTCGTGTTCAGCGTGTGCGCCCATCTAGCCCTCCTTCACTACTAGATTTGTACATTTATACCGGCGCTTTTGTACCACGGCGGTTCTCTCAACGCAAACCAGCAACGAATCGCCCATTCCACAGTAGAATCGCATGATTTCAGACACTTACGTATGAGTTAGAGAAGGCGCTTTGGCCTCATTTGGCCGTATGACAAGTGCAACGGTGGGGATCAGCAGATCACGGGTCCGTCAGACATGACGTTATTTGGCTTTCATACTTCGTAAACGGGGGGAAATGACGCGACTACAGGGACTGGACAATCTGCTTTGCTCCTTCCAGTCGCGAGGGATAAACGCGGCGCATGACATCTCCAGCAAAAACAAATGAGTCTTTTATTGCCCACCAAATGGGAAAACCCGTCTTCTGGCTGCTTATCGTGGGCATCATTTTTGGTGGGACCGTTTTACGGGCGGTGACAAATACAGTTCCAGACCCACCACCCAAACTCGGACAAGTCCCCGAGTTTTCCCTGACGGATCAAGCTGGCGAGACATACGGGTCAAGCGATTTGCTTGGAAAGATATGGGTGGCCAACTTTATCTTTACGCGCTGCACCACCGTATGCCCGATCTTCTCTGGGAAGATGGCGGAATTGCAGAAACGAACAAACAAAGCGTCTGCTGGCCTACAGTTGGTGAGCTTTTCAGTGGATCCTGACTACGACACCCCCGAGGTCTTGGCGGAGTACAGCAAGAAGTTCAGCGCCAATCCTTGGTACTGGCATTTCCTGACGGGTCCAACCAAAAACGTGAGGGCTGTGGTCGTGGAAGGCATGAAAACCCTGATGGGTGATGCTGAAGAGGCCGAAACCCCTGATGACTTGATGCATGGCTCACACTTCGTACTTATCGATCCCGATCTTCACATTCGAGGCTATTACCAAGTCGACGACGAAAAGACGGTAGACCGACTGCTTCTCGACATCCAAATGGTCATCAACGAGAAACACGGCGCCAAATAAAAAAAAGCCGACCATCCGGCCGGCTTTTTCTATGTTGCATCGATCTACTTGGCTGCAGAAACAGCCTCTTGCTCTGCGTTCTCGCCTGGACGCCATGTTTGGCTTGCCACAAGCAAGTTGGAGTCGGCAACCCGCAAGAGGTTGTCCGTCGTAGAACCAATGTCTTCAGAGGTTCCATCGATACCAATACGACCGATGGCTAAAACCCATGGCTTCGATTCAGTCATGTAGCCTTGAAGAGCGCCAATGGTTTCCCCTTCCAACAAACGAGTGGTGACTTCAATGCCAGCCTTTTGCACCAAACCAGATGCAAGCTCGATGTGCGTAGAGAGCAGTTCCGCCTCTTCGCTTCCCGTTGTTGTAGCGGTAACGATCTCGATGGCCTTGCCCGTCTTGGCTGCCAAAGCGATTGCACCTTTAAGTGCACCATAACTTTGTTCTGAACCATCCAGTGCAACAGCAATGACACCTTCTGAATCAAAACTATCGGTTTCTGTGTTGCGAATAATCAAGGTGTCCACCTCTGTACGGCGGAGAATGCGTTCGCAGACGGAGCCAACCTGACTGTCACGAACCGCTCCTTGACCCAAAGCGCCCATTACAACCAAATCGTAGTCATCTTCAGTGATGTCTCCGACCAAAGCCTCAAAGTTACGACCATCAAAGTGCTTACGCTCAAAGTCGATGCCCAGCTCTTCTGTAAGGACACCCATTTGGTCCAGGTAACTGTCTGAAATCAGGTGCAGCCCGCGCGCAATCAATGCGTCATGGATTTTCCGTTGCTTTTCAAGCTCGGTTTCTTCCTTGTACTCTTCCGGAAGAGTGAACTCCATCTGCTTGAAACGGACATCATGCAACTTCGCAGCGTAAACGTGGCTTCCCACAAGGCGGGCATCAAACGCCTCACCAAGCGCAACCCCGAGCTTCATCGCAGTGTTGGAATGATCCGAATTATCAAGCGGCACATGGATATTGACGTACATCGTTAGTCTCCTATTGAGTGAACGACCTATCGCGAGCGTAGCCCTCCTGTCAACGGGTCAAATGAAGCCAATGGTGACTTGCAAATGCTGTCCCGCCATGTCAACTGCTCAATCATGCAGTCGATGCCTTCACTTCCCACCGATCCAGGCCTACTTTTCATGGTCTCCTGTGCATGTGTAGGGATTATTTCTTTGACTGTGGGGTGCATCATCGCACTCGCCACCAAGCGATGGAAAGAGCTGAAAGCCATCGTTGCACCCCTGGTTGGTCTGGCAATCACGCTATCCATCGGTCGCGCTCTGCAAGGATTTCACCTTCCCATCATGTGCACCATCGCCAGTCTGGCCGCGTGGAGCACCACACGCACAACGGGTGCAATCAGGGGGTGCTCCATTCTTGGAACAGTTGGCATGTCGTCAGCCATACTGACCGCCGTTTTACTCTTCTGAGACTTGTTCTTCCTTGCTGAAGCCCGCTTTCATCAACAACACAGAAGCTGTCACAGCAACAACGGCGAAAAACCAGTTGTAGACCAAAGCCTCTTCACCTGCACCCAGCAACTTCCCCTGCTTAATAAGCAGCGTCATCGCCTTGATAAAAGGAAAAATCGACAACACGCGAGTAAACGTCCGACGACGTTTCCAGATTAGAACTGGAAACCAAGCGATGATCGCCGCGCCAACCAGGTAAAAAGACCACCAAGGCAAGACGCCAAAAAACTCTCGCTGACGCTCTTGGTCTAGCTGGACGATGGCACCGAACATGTAGACGAGGCCGTAAACCGCATAGGCCACTGCAGCCTTTCGGTACGGATCGTTGCGAAGTAAACTCAACAAAACAACCTATTTGGCGACGGCGTGATCTTCGTCGTGATCATGGTCATGGTCATCATGGCTGCCCAATTCGGCAATCCATACAACCATACCAACCAAAGCAAAGAACAACATCACGCATACACTGACCACTACAGTTGCGTAGCCTACAGCGGGCGTAAACGCCGTCACACTTGTGTCTTCCAAAACCTCATACACATGCCAGTGCTGACGCAACGATGAGCGAACAAAGCCCATGAGCGCCATCAGCCAAGTGAAGGAAACTGCGAGGAAGATCAACGTGTATTGGGATCGAGCGGAAACTTCGCCCCAGCGGATCCGACCCACCTTTTTCGCATTCTTGAAGAGCATTACATCGATGGTGAACACTGCCACGATCACCACAAGAACGGCCAGGACTTGGTACGGCGACATCGCAACACGCTTGGTCGACTCAAGCCACAGTTCTGGTATGTAGCCACCGACACCAATAAAGATGACGACTCCGGCTCCGATACCAAACAAAGCGGCCTGAACCATTTTCCCGGTCTTGGCCCAAGGCACCGTCGCCTCGAGATTGCCTCGTCGGTACAAAATAAAGCTCAGGAAAGTGGTGAGAATCATGAGATTGACCGCAGTATTCTTTGCGCTCATGACACCCAACAATCCAAAGATTGGGTGGTTGGTTCCACCAATGGCCGTGACCTCAGCAGAAGTCATGAATACCTGCATCGATTTGGGGGTGGCCCAAACCAACACACACACCGTAATCACGGAGAGCAGCCACTTAATCCACCCAGAATACCGCTCCGCACCTTCAATGCGGTCCATCCCGAGCCACAGATAGTAGTTGGCCGCCAAAAAGAGTGCGCCAATGAGAACGGCCTGCATCACGAACAACCATGACAGGATTCCACCCATCATGTAGATGCCCAACTGCTGGTTGAACATGTAAATCTCGTAGCCCAAGTAGTAGCCAGCAAACGGGAGAACCAACAGAGCTACGACAGCAATGAGGTTTCCGATGTACCCCATCCAGTCATAGTGCGCGCGCTTGGCGGGATCGGTTGTACTCAACCATCGGTATGCGGCATACGCTCCCGCTACAGAACCACCCATACAAATGTTTGCAATCAGGCGATGAATATTAATTGGGTGAAGCAGGAAGTTATTGAAGGCAGCTACACGGTCGATCACTGCCCCGTTTTCTGCCAAACCAGCCGGTGCCATCATGAATGTGGTCCAAGCGTTGGCCACAAGCATCAACGTCACGCCAAAAACATTCAACATCACGCCCAAGAAGATGTGCACATTCTTCTTCAGTTTGTGCCAACCGTAATAGTACAAATACAGACTGAACGACTCACCAAAAAACATGGTTGCGTACAAGTACATGGTCGGTCCAAAAACCTCGACCAAGTAGTTCATCAGCTGGGGGTAAAGACCAATCAGACAGAAAGTCAGGATGGCACCCAAAATTGATGTGATTGAAAACGCAGTCGTCATCAATCTTGCAAATTCGTATGCCAGGTCATCCCATTTTTTCTTCTCGACGGGATCTGAAACGGCAAAATGTCCCCAGCATTCCAAAACAATAACCAGCATGGGAACAGCCAGAACAAAGGCAGCGAACAACAGGTGCAGTTGAGCCAGAACCCAAATGATCACACGTGAATTCAAGAAGCCAAATGTGCTATCCGCCGGGAACATCTCTCGGTATTGAACATTCCCGCCGTAGGGATCACCCTCAGCAGCGAAAGCTACGCCACCGAATGACAGGGCAAGACTTACAACACACAGCATCCCCAGTACAGGAAGCCATTCAACGATTTTCGTACGCAATGCACAATTGGGCATCTCAACCTCTATTAAGTGCCGGACTTCAACGTCATACCCGGACGGCAGAGAGATAACGAAGATCGGGCTGCGTTTCAAGAACCAAGCGAACGAGCACCATGAACTGGCTCCTCTTAGAAATCAACAATATGCCGACAGTCCATAGACCAATGCCGATAATCGAAAACCTACCGTAATCGTACGATTTGCAGCAGGTTCGTTACGGGAATAGTTCACGAATACAATTGTCAGGAAACAGAACCGCCGGGTTTCAGAATGAAAAACATACTGAATATCGCCTTATTCACTTTACTCGTGTCCGTGGCCTACACGGGAGTCGCACAGATCCTTCCTCAATTAGAGGGAAAGGCTCCACCGAAAGTTGAGTTTGGTGCGAATACTTCCCCTGAAGACCTCGCCGTAGCGGGTGGCGAAATATTTGAAACAAATTGCACGCAGTGCCATGCAATGAGTGAGGATGGACGTTGCCCTCCGCTTGGAAACATCGGAGCGCTTGCCCACGACCGCGCCCGCGAACGCGGCAACTCCTTCACCGACGTGGACTATCTGGTTGAAGCAATGTGCAAACCCGGAGACTATTTGGTGGAAGGGTACGGAAATATCATGCCTGCACAACAACGCTCCATGAAGCCAGGCCAGCTTCAGGCAGTCGTTGCCTACCTCCAAACGCTCGGCGGAGACGCCACTCTCGCCGGAACGGACACCGAAGTCTTTGAACGCTTCGATTGTGGTGCTGCATCGGGTGGAGACGGCGGCGGTGGCGGCGCTGCTGTGGCAGAAGTCAAGCCCGTGGGTGAACCCAGTGAAGTGTGGACCGAGTTTGGGTGTGATGGTTGTCATGCACTTGATACCGATGAAGCCAAAACAGGTCCCACCCTGAAGGGAATCGGTAGCCGAATGGACAAATGGGAAATCTTGGACGCACTGTTGAATCCAGACGCAGTCATCGCCGAAGGGGATGATGCTGGTGTCATGGAAGGCGCAATCGCTTCACGAGACTTTTATTCACGAATGTCTGGCAAAGACTACAAAGCTTTTGTCGACTGGCTGAGCGCCAAGTAGGGAGGGAACGCAGATGTTGATTTCTACCATCCTGTTTACCGTAGCGTCTGCAGCCATCTTCGTGATGCGCAGCAAGCTGGGACTTTTTTGGGCAGGCGTCGCCTTCTTCGTGACGACCGTGCTCTACCTAATGTACGGAATCACCCCGCCCGCACCGGGCGCATTGATTTTGCTGTACGCAGGCATGGCATTCATTTCCATGCTGCTCTACGTATCGTCCAGCGATCAAGCTTTGGAAAGTGTGTGGACTCCACTTAAATCTGTCATGGTAAGCCCGGGTAAGCGTGGAACACTCTACGGACTTTTACTGACCATACCGTGTATCGTGGCCTTCCAAACCTACTTGGGCAATCTCCCAAGCAGCGACGCTCCTCCTCGGATTCGCTCAGTTCACCCGCCACCGCCAAACACGATCAAAGTGCAAAGCCCGGGCATGGCAGAACCAAACGTGTTCAACGTGGTCTCTGGCACAAGCCCCATCCGTGAACTTGAAGAGAGTGACCCCGCTCAATTCGCCGAACACGTGGCACGCGGAAAAGTGGTTTACTACGAAAACTGCTACTACTGCCACGGTGACACGCTGGCCGCTGACGGTCACTACGCGCGTACAGTAAACCCCATGCCGGCCAACTTCCAAGACCCAGGAGTGTTGCCGCAACTCACGGAAGCTTTCCTTTATTGGCGAGTAGCCAAGGGAGGCCCAGGCATGCCAGATGCTGGTGGCCCTTGGGACTCCAGCATGCCCGCTTGGGAAAAGTTTTTGTCTGAAGAGGACATGTGGAACGTCATCGCGTTCCTCTACGACTACACAGGCTACAAGCCCCGCGGGGCTGAGTCGGTGGAGGGCCACTGATCATGAGTGCAAGTCTATTTTTCTCTATTGCCCTGAGCCTACAGGCCATCCCCAACGCTGATGCAGTTGCTGGGAACATCGAAAATGGTGCCGCTGTATACGAACATCGTTGCGCTCAGTGCCACGGTGCTGACGGTGCTGGCGATGGACCCGCTACAGGTTTCATGTATCCGGCGCCTCGGGTATTTAAGGACAACAGTGTCTACAAGTTCGCGGAAACGCCAGACGGTGTCATTCCCACAGAAGCGGACATGTACAAGGTGATCGATGAAGGTATCCCTGGTACATCGATGCCCGGCTTCCCCATTCTTTCTGAACAAGAAAAATGGGACCTTGTTGCCTTGATTCGTTCTTGGTCACCCGACTTTTCGGATCCAGACTACATCGAAGAGATGATTCCAATGCCGGAAATCATCTGCCCGCCAATCCCTACATCTCCAGACTCGACTGCTCGCGGTAAGAAACTGTACCAAGAGAACATGTGTGCCGACTGCCATGGTGCAGAAGGTCGCGGCGACGGCCCCAACTGGGCGACACTCGCTGAAGACTCTTGGGGAAACACTTTGGTACCCCGAAATTTGAGTAATCCTGAGTCCTTCCGCAACGGATATGAATCCGCGGATATCATGAAGACACTCAGTCGCGGACTCACCGGTTCGCCCATGGCGTCTTATCGGGATGTCATTTCGACCTCGGATCGCTGGCACTTGGTGAACTACATCAAAAGCCTCTCTGCCACACCAAAGGCGGTCAAAGATGAACGCATCCTTGCAAGCAAGGTGGACAAACTACCTACTTCTGTAGATGACGAAGTTTGGAAATCGGCCTCTGTTGCTCGATTCCAGCTTCTCTCTCAAATCGTAGAGCCTCCTCGCCTATTCTTCCCCTCCGTCGAGTTTGTGGATGCCCAAGCGGTGTACAGCACTCAAGGTGTCACGCTTAAAATCACCTGGGATGACCGTTCCAACTCCACAGGAAACGATCTCACAGACAATTACGAAGACCGAGACGGAAAAGTATACAGAGACACCAATCACCCTGATCAGTTTGCACTCCAATTCCCTGCCAAGAAAGATAAAGAAGGCGCTCGCCCATACTTTATGCTTGGCGACAAGAAGCGTGGTGTGAACACCTGGTGGTGGCGAGCAGACACCAACAAAATCAAAGAGATCAACGCCAAGGGCTTTGGGAAATACCAAGAACAAAGTGAACTCAGTCAACAAATCCGTGGAAACGTCACGTACGCGGATGGCCGATACACAATGCTCATCTCCCGCCCCCTACAGACATCCGACAAAAATGATGTCCAAATAGAGGCAGGGTCTTGGACCCCCATTGGTTTCAATGCATGGGATGGTAGCAAGGGAGAGATCGGACAAAGACGGTCCATCAGTACTTGGTATTGGCTCTACTTGGAACCAGAAATTCCCGCGCAAGCACATGTCCTTCCTCCCATCTTCTTCCTGCTATCGCTCGGTCTTTTGGGAATGTTGGTACGGTCCACACGAGAATGGGCCAAGGTAGAAGCAGGCGAACAGGATGCGCCAAGCCCGCTATTCAGCGAGGACATGCCTTCCGGCCCTGGTAAATATGGCATCATCGTCGGTATTGTGGGTGTTCTCGCAATCGGACCATTGGTCAGTGGAATATCTGGCACGGTGGAAACAAATGATGTGCAAATTGCGATTGCAAACCATCAAGGCGTATCGCTTGCCTCCGGTGAGTTCCTCAGTTCCACAGATGCAGATGAAGTCCGAACCGCATTGGTGAGCAAGGGACTTCCACCGGCTCTTGCAACTCCCAACGACCTAACAGATGTACACCTCACCCTTGAGGGCGGTATGCGGATGCCTGGTGACGACTTGAGTGGTGCATTCCGATACCGTGATGGAGACAAGCTGTACGTTCTTCAAACATTCACCGAACTAAACGGTGGTGGCACTACAGATCACAGCCGACACATTGGTCACAGCCTGATGCGCGGCTACGAAGGTATCGGAGCTTCCGCTGCGGTATGGTCTGAGAACGGAACCTTCTACGTTTTCTCCGGAGAAGCGGATCAGGACCACATACTGGACCTGGCAGCGAAAGCGTTCTTCGGTGTGTCGCCAGGTGGTGGTGGTCACCACTAAACAAAAAGATGAAGCAAATAAAAAGCCCCACCTTCTCGGTGGGGCTTTTTGGTTTTCGTGAAACGGAGCCTTAAGGCAAATCAATCAACCGATAACGAAAGGTCGAACAACCTGTACCCTCCGGTGCGCAGTAATAACTTTCTATTCGAACCAATGCGGCTCGAGTGTCATCTCCCCGCAGACGAATGGCATAGATCTCATGCTTGCTCTGCAGCAAATGTGTCCAGTAGCTATAGCTGTACCAACGCAAAAGAACGGGGTTGGCAGAAAAACCATCGGTGAGACCATCTTCAACCCACTCAATTTCTGCTGGCGCCTCGGTATCCTTTAAGGGTTGTACCCCCAAAGAAGCGGCCCCTCCTGGGGCCTGCCAGTAGTGACGCCGAATCAAAATGTCAGCGGCTGGACCATCCGGTACTTGCTGCCCAAGTTCAAAGGAAAATGGGATCCACAAAACATTGTCGGATGTGTTGATGGTGACCTGCATGGCGCCGTCATCCTGAAGCGTCGCTTTGGGAGCGAGCGGATATCCAACCTCATTGATTACCGGACCACCAACCTGGTACCCAACAAATAGGCTCGCCGCACATGCAATAACCATCGTTGCGACACCAATGTGTACAAGGCGTTGGCCATCTTTTGCGTCAGATTGCTGCGCAGTGTCACCACTCACTCTTCCATCCCCGCTTGAAGCCGGAACGCTCCCGTTTTTTGTGGCTTGAGCCATACCCACATGATCCAAGTCACCCACAGTAAAACGACATTGACCACCAGGAATCCAACATAATGGTACCAAGCAACATCCTGTGTAGCGAAAGCCTGAAGGCTTCCCCAATCCACCAAAATCAATAGAATCAACTGGGACCAGAACCCCAACTTTATGAATTTATCGCCGCGACCCGTCACACAGCCTCCCGAATTTCAACCATGAATAGTACAGAAGCCTGCCTTTCGCCACCGTTCAACGGGTGCAAACCATGACGGCATCCATTAG
Source organism: Deltaproteobacteria bacterium (assembly GCA_002707085.1). Classification (GTDB taxonomy): domain Bacteria; phylum Myxococcota_A; class UBA796; order UBA796; family UBA796; genus UBA796. The sequence continues at coordinate 9,715 of PALY01000151.1, read as the reverse complement.
ATACATGACTACAGAAATATGGAAGGGGACAGCATGACCAACTCTAAATCGGTCCTTATTGCAGCATTTATCTCGACAATGACAATGTCAGCGTCCTGTGGTGGCGACGAAATAGAGGCGCCATGTGGTGAAGAAGCCGTAGCTGAAGCGGCACCCGCAGCCGAAAAAACAGAGGCATCGCCCACTCCAGCAGCTGAGGGCACATCATGGACAACCATGGATGAAGCCACCTTGGCCAAATACGGTGAAAGAGTCTTTTTGGCGAAAGGTTCCAACACATGCAACGATTGCCACGGAAAAGACGGCATCAAAGGCCGCCTCGAACAGGCTGCCAACCTAACGAAGCCAGAGACTTGGAGAGTGTTTCAAGCCACAGGAGGAGATCCTGTCAAAGCAGATCTCGCGCTCACTTACCTGATCGCCAATGGTGGTAAAAAGTTCAACGAGTCCTACGTCTCCGACACAGCCGAAGCTGGCTGGGACTGGTCAAAAACCGACGCCACTGCATTCGATATCCAAATGTTCGGCGTCACCCAATCGTCCACCAAGGCTGAAATCAAGAAGATCCGAAAGGACCTGAAGAAACAAGGTGTGGCACTGGAAAAAGATGACATGACCAACTTTGGAACCAAAGCCGTCATCGCCTATCTCCGTTCAATCGCCGTCGAGTAAACAAAGACGACTCACCTCTCGGGAGCAACATGTTCAAGCTACACGTACCTATCGCAGCAACTTGTTTTCTTTTGGCCGCATGTGGTGGCGGAGAAGAAGCACCGCCCGCACCGGCACCCGCACCCGTCGCCAGTAAACCGGATGCCCCCGCCTTGAAACCGTGGAAAGAGGCCATTTCCGACGCTGACATCGTGAAACATGGTGAGCGAATCTTTCTGACCAAGGGTTCTAATACATGCAACGACTGCCATGGAAAAGATGGCAAGAAGGGCCGGTTAGAGCAGGCAGCTGATCTAACGAATCCTGCGGCTTGGGATGCCACCAAAGCCGTGGACGGTGATCGCGCGAAGATCGATAAGGCATTGATTTACCTCATCAGCAACGGTGGGAAGCGATTCAATGAATCCTACGTTCAAGACAACCCAGACGCGGGGTGGGATTGGAGCAAAACAGATGGAACGTCCTATGACATCCAAATGTTTGGTGTGACACAGTCATCCACGATGGGTGAACTAAAGAAAATCCGAAAAGACCTCAAAAAATCGGGCATCGACCTTCCTAAAGATGACTTGGTCGAATTCGGTGCCAAGGCCGTATATCAATATGTACGCAGCATATCCGAATCTGGTGATCCGAAATAAAGACTGCGTCCCCACAGGTATCAAAACCCGTATCCTTTGAGGATGGCATCTAAACACCAAATAGGGTCCTCTGTGTCGGCGCTGCATTTGTTGCAAACGTGGTACGGAAAAGCTACGAGGGGTCCGATATAGCGGCTACAAAGGAAGGGGTGGGCATGTCCACAGTGGTGGTAATCGGTGCGGGAATTTCAGGGCTATCATGCGCTCTGAATCTTGCCGACGCTCGACCCGACCTCACAATACGGGTTCTTGAAGCCAGTGATCGTCTGGGTGGAACCATTCTTACCGAACGCTCAGACGGTTGGGTTTGTGAAGCCGGACCGGGTGACTTTGTCGACCGTGACCCTTCTACCCGACGGCTCATTGAAAGGTTGAACCTTAGCGATGAACTCATCACAGCCGGAAATGCGATCCGGCGGCGCTACATTCGGCACCAAGGCACGTTGCACAGTTTTCCAGACAGCCCAACCGCTGTACAAAAAACAAAGCTTCTCAGTGAAAAAGGTCGACTGCGGTTCCAGTTTTCACCGGTGTTGCCAGCAGTTCGTGAAGATCAAACAGTAAGCGAGTTTGCTGCAGCCCACTTGGGCGATGAAGCCGCATCTGTTCTGCTCGACCCTATCGTCGCGGGAATCTATGCGGGGAACCCGAACGAACTAAGCGCACGTTCTGTGCTACCTCGCTTGGTCAATCTGGCCGAAAGTGGCCGCCGGGTATGTGATGCATTGATTGGTCAAGGACAAGGAAAGCTGGGGCAAGGGTCGATGATTTCGATTTCCGGTGGAATGGGACGTCTCATTGAAGCCTTAGAAACCGAACTGCGTGATCGGGTAGAGCGAAATCGACCTGTGGTCAGCATTACTCGTGGCATTGGCAACTGGCGAGTCGGTGTCGGAGGAGACAACCCTGAAGTCATCGAAGCGGATGCTGTTGTGTCTACATTACACGGTCCTGCCGCAACACACTTGTTGGGTTCCCTTAATCCCGAAATTGAAGAAAACCTCAAAGAAATCCCATCAGCACCTGTTGCCGTCGTACATCTTGGTTTTAACAAGAAAGACCTGCAGAGAGCGTTGGATGGTTTCGGCTACCTGATTCCAAGCTCGGAAGGCGGTCCAGTACTCGGCGTGAAGTGGACCACGAGCATCTTCCCCAAAGGTAGGGCCCCAGAAGGGCATGTGTTGATGCAGGTGTACGTAGGCGGAACAAGAGATCCAGAATTGGCCACGGATGAAGCCGGCTCTATCTTGGCAGCACGGAAAGAGATCGCTGAGACTCTACACATCGAAACAAAACCCGTACACGTTCGAGTATTCACGCATAGAGTTGGCATCCCACAGTATCTACGAGGCCACATCAAACGAGTAACAGCCATCGAGAGTGCACTATCAAGCCTACCCGGCATCTACTTGGCGGGCACATCCCTCCACGGGGTTGGTATCAATGCATGTACAACACAGTCTGAAGAGATCGCGAAAAAGATTGTGAGTACACTACCCGCCAAAGTAGCCTCCACCAACCAGGCCCATCTGTCACTCGCTTGAGCTTGAATCGACCGGCAAAGACTCGGCTTTCGTTTTCAAAAACCAGCGAAAATAGACACCCAGCGCCACTGTGATCACCGAAAAAAGCAACCCAAGTACGGTGTCGCCGGCAATCACAGCACGAGTCGAAAATAGGGCACAAAAAACCAGTGCTGTACCGATCATCAATTTATGAACGCGTATCAAAGCCATCGTTATTCAAACTCCTTTTCTTCCATATCGCGCCAACTTTCCTCGCCATATGTCCGAAAATTGTGGGTTCCCACAAATGTGAGTCCATCATGAAAATTAACCTTGTACTTTCCACCACCAAAATTGTCGGCAATGAAGCCATTCGGATCGGACAATAGTCCAGGCACATCCGGCAACAGCCACTGCCCAAGACCCCGAAACCGGATGGTGTCCCCAACTGGTTCCATGACATAAAGGGTCGCTGTACTGTTGCCGAGAGATTGCAAAAATCGCTGTTGAAGCACGTTTTGTTCTACATCATCATCTACAGAAACACAGAGTACTCGGTAGACATGTTCTTGATAAATCGGCCATAGCCAGTCCATCTATAATGACCTCAAATCTGAAATGAAAAATACACTTGATAGGTATTAAGCAGAAATCCTTTGGCTACCCAACCATACTCGCTATATCGGTACCATAAACTCGTCCGCTGTCATCGTGTTCAAGACCTTGACATGCACCCTTGCCTGCATAGAGAAGCATCCTGGAAGTAAGGGCCACTGGCACACTGGAGAATAATGGCAGATACAATGCCAAATGACGATGAACCAAACGGTACACAACCATCGCGCCTCGCGGACATCTGGTCTTTGGGTAAGCCTCGGCTAAGTTCTTTGGTGATTTTCACTGCCGGTGGCGGCATGTTCTTGGCCGGTGGTTCCCCATCGATCGAAACAATACTCGCAGGACTTGTGGGTACCACCATGGTGGTGGCCAGTGCGAATTCGCTCAACAACTACATTGAGCGGGAATCCGATATCAAGATGGAAAGGACCAGGAATCGCCCACTTCCTGCCGGGAGAATGCAGCCATGGGTTGCACTGGTGTACGGCTTCATATTGATGGCCATCGCGATTCCTTGGATGTTCATAGAGACCACACTCTTTGCCACAGCACTCGCAGTGTTCGCATGGATCGTCTACGTGTGCATCTACACCCCACTCAAACGTCGCAGTTGGTTGAGTGTCCTCGTAGGGGGCATCGCCGGAGCCATTCCACCGTTGATTGGTTGGACTGCCATTAATGATGTGGAAATCACGGGCGGAATCGCCTTGTTTGCGATCTTGTTTCTATGGCAACTGCCCCACTCTCTTGCCATCACCATGTACCGAAAGGAAGAATATGATGCAGCCGGACTCAAAATTCTTCCCATCGAAATGAACGATGCCATCACCCGACAGCACATCATGGCCTACGTCGTTGGCTTGGTTGCCGTCAGTTTGTGGATCGTTCAAATGGGATTGGGTGGAGCCATCACTTTGGCGGGTTCTCTTGGGCTGGGTGGAGTTTTCCTTTGGAAAGCCTGGAAAGGGCTGAAGATTGAAGGCGGAGCCGCGTGGGCCAGAGATCTTTTTCTTTATTCCTTGGTGTATTTGAGTGGTCTTTTTGTCGTGATGGCCCTCGACCACGTGCTGTAAACGGGTACGTCCGCTACACTCCGACCGTGGATGATTTTCCCAACAACCAGCGATCACACTTTGTACTGACTGCCGCAGCAATGCTGGGCTTGACGCTGTGGATCTTGTATCCGTCACTGGGCACCTTGAATACCCACATCATCGGCGACCCAAAAACCGATGCCATACGCGGTGCGTGGGGCTTACAGCACCTTTTCCAGACATTGTCTCACTTGGAGCTTCCTTGGGACAGCAACCGCGTCAACTTCCCGGTCGGGGCGCGCTTGCTTGTACTGCCCTTGGCTTCCGGTATCTTGCTTGCACCTCTGGGGCTGGTCGGTCCCACTCTGGCATGGAATCTGACCATCATATTTTTGGTGGCAACATCAGGATTCACCGTCGCCTGGCTTACCCGGACCCTCACCGATCGTTGGTTGCCCGGACTGCTCAGTGGTGCCGTGGTGATCAGTCAGCCCATGTTTCATCATGCCATCGTCGATGGAACCGCTGAACACGTTGCAATCTGGGCGATTCCTGCTTTCATTGGAACTGCGTGGCTTGCATTGTCAGAGCAGAGTCCTCGATGGGGGATTATCGCCGGCCTGTTGTCCATCGTTGTCGCCTTAGACAGTCCATACCATGGCATTTATGCCCTCGTCATCGGGCTGTTCGTACTTCCCTTCGCGCTCAAAACAGTCCGGGGTCGAGAACGTGACCTCAGTATAGCCCTGGCTGCAATGATGGTCGCTGGTGGTCTCGGTGTCGCCTTTATCGTCTATCTGTATGGTCAATTTGGTGGTTCCAGCACCGACTCCCCCAGCGTAGCAAAACTCCAACAAAGCAATGCAACAGACTTACGATTGTGGTGGCATTACATTGGTTCAACTTCCACCCTACGAGACTCAACTCGGCCTCCCACATTGATCCCAGCAGGAATATTGATTGGCACACTGCTGCTGAGTCTCCTTGGGAAGAAACGAAGCTTACCCTGGCTCCTTTCTGGCCTGCTGATGATTGGCTTTTCATTTGGACTCGAAACCCGTACACCCGCCAACTTGACCGCTTGGGTTGGAGAACCCTTTGGGTGGCTTAGCTCCACTGCCATTGGACTCAATGAATGGGTCTACACCCTTCCCGTTGTCGGTGACATTCGCTTCCCACGACGATGGTTGGTGCCTGCCGCCATGAGTTTGTCCATTGGAGCCAGCATCGGCCTCAGCACCATCTTCAGTCGCTGGCTCCGTCCCACTTGGGTCCAAACCATCGTGACGGGAGTGCTGTCCATCATCGTGGTGATGAATGGCCTAAAGACCTCACGGCTACACACCGAGTTTCCCAAGCACAAGTTGCCCACCATAGAGTTCACCAAATCACTCAGTGAAGATCCTATGGATGGTGGAGTGCTGCTCCTACCCGCCGTCCGAAGTGTGGCCGCTGGCGCCACACGTGACCAGCTTCCGATTTTTTCCAACCTACACCCAAACCTGGCATCGGCAGACGATTTGTACCTCCAGACACAGCATCAACGCCCAATGGTGAGCTTCCCTAGCCTGCAAACCTTGGCAGCCAGAGAACAAGACCCAAATGTAGCTCGACTGTTGCGTGACTGGTCGGATCTGTCTCACCCAAAAACAAGCCGACGCGCCATCCCCCCCAGCGCCATTGATCCAGGCGCTCAAGTTGAACGCTCCAAAGGGCTAAAAATACTCCGAGCGGCAGGGCTGAGATGGATCGCTGTGGATCTCGGGTCCTACGAAGAACAGGGGATCAAACACTTGGTCGACCAGCTGGGAAATACGATTTCGAACCAAGAATCTTTCGATGAAGGAGATGGTGTTTTACTCATCACCATCCGCCCGATCACATCAGGGTCTACGACGGAACAACAAACCACTCAAGACGAGTAGTACCCACTTTGAACCGTGCAACGGTATTGAACTGCAGCCCCAGCCCTTTTCAGGTGTACTAGACGTGCCCATGGCTTTCGGTCCAGGTGGTGGACCGACCGACCCGTTGTCATCATCAACGATCTCACCCATGTCCATTTGATAGCGGTAATCGAAGTTTTCATCACTGTTCCAACGAAAGCTGACCGCACTGACCACAAGGTAAATGGCACGCTCATCACCCACGCCATCAATACTGAGTTCACCTTGCCCATCTACAACCGGCACGCTTTCATAGGAAACTGTGGATTCATTCTCGCGAACAACGCGGACATACCAGTCTGCCATAGAACCAGCGCTGCCTTGAGAATCTCCATCAAAACGGACAACCAAAGTTCCATCATCGGGACGATTCATTTTGATTACATTGTACCCGTACCGCTCGGGCAACGTGCTTTCAGGGGCGGATTGCCATTCATCACCCGTGCCTTCTGAAGCAACACCATCCACGATGCGCTTGTCCATCGTTCCAAAGCCGTAGGCATCCGAAACATAGTCCAGGTACGATTCCATTTCAGCACCGTGTTGGTAGTCCCACACTGCATTATGGGCCGCGAAATCCGCAAATACTTCGTCGAAGTCTTCGTCCAAAAGATCGCGCAAGACCTCAACAGGATCGTCTGTACCGTCGGCAAGCATCCAGGAGTCACGAATGAGTTGCCAATCCGCCACATGTTCTGTCAGGTATCGTGGGAAGATACCGGCACCGTATTGATGGAACTCTTCCAACGCACCGGTCGACGGATAGGTATAGGAACTAAGTTGGCGATGGGGTTGGAAAGCGTAGCCGTACAAGAACACATAGTAGTCTTGGGTGGCTGGATACACTTCGGCCTCGACCCACATGGCCGTTGCCTCCCACCACCATTGAGCATCTCCACCATTGCTGTATGCACGTGATGCATGCTGAACAGCATGGTAAAACTCATGTGCAACCGTAGTCTTACCGTAGTCCGGATTCTCAAAAACACCCTGGGACAACACGATCATCGGCCATCCGTCCGGATCTGTGGTGTAGTAGCCGCCCATTCCATATGCGCTTGGGGCGCAGCCTCCTGAGTCCCCCACATAAACATTGAACAAATAGTCACCCGTACCCCAAGGGTGTTCATGACCCATCTCATTCAACTGCCTCTGCCATGAAGTTTCGAGCGCAGACATAATCAGGGCGACGTCGCTTGATGCTGGCGGGGCATCCCCTCCCCACTTCAACACGAAATTGTCCGACACCTGCATGCTTGAGCAAACACCATGAGCTTCCCTTTCCCCTTTGGTCGAACTGGGAGGTCGCGGCGGCATCCACGCGGGTTGTACATCCACAAATTCAGAGATTCGTTCAGGAGTACCGCAAGGCAATCGCTCAGCAAAAGAGGGTTCAGGAAAAAAGGCCATCAACCCCAACAGTATTGTGAATCTCAATGTGTTCATGTCATCAAGATTACAGGGAATTCGAGTCTCTATGTGTAAAGATCAAGTTCCCAACCGGATCCGCTCTAGTAATTCATCCACAATCCGCAGGGTCATGCCCCAAATCCGTTCTCCGTCCAAATCGACACGTGAAAGCTCAATTCGTTGACCGCCATAGTCATAATCAAAGACACCCCGTCCCTCATCGGCAAGCAGTCGCTCCATTGAAAACCAATGAGTTGCAGCCACCTCTTTACCGTCCAAACGAAGTTGTGGGTCAGACTGTAGGTGAAAAATATACGGTGTCACCACTACTCGGGCCGTCATGACTGGAGACGCAACCTGGCTCAATTGGCCCAGCAGGTCCGACCGATCAAGGCGGATGCCCACCTCTTCGGCCACTTCTCGCATAACCGCTGCACAGCCATCCACATCTGTCGGTTCCACCCGCCCACCCGGTAGGGCCATATGGCCGCTCCACGGGTCCCCTTTAAATTCTGCACGCTTGATAAACAACAGATCAAGATTCGGACGAAAAATGACTGCCACAGCAGCCTGACGAACAGGTGAGTCGAGTTGAACCTCTTTACCTGGGTTGTTCTTAAGGGACGCAGCCAACTGTCTAAGCATCATCCTTGGAGGATAATCTTTCGCCGACGGGTTACCCAGCCGGGAGTATAAACGGACCAACGTGAGCAAAACAGACAACCATCACAGCGACGATACCGACCGAACGGGTGGGGAACGCTTTGGTGGATGGGTTTGGGCCATCTTTGCCTCATGGGCGCCCGCCATCATTATGGTCCTCTTGATTCGGTCATCCATAGCGGAACCATTTCGAATCCCATCGGGTTCCATGGTTCCGACTCTCGCCATAGGCGACCATATCTTGGTCACAAAATACACCTACGGTATGCGAATTCCCCTCACCCGAATCCCAATGACAGAACTCAGCCCTCCTGAACGGGGAGATGTGATTGTGTTCGTGTTTCCGGGATCAGACACAGACACGTCGGACAACAAAAAGCCGAGTCACTGGGTCGACATGCCCTTCCCTCCTTTCGCCACACTCGACTACGTCAAACGAGTGGTGGGACTGCCGGGAGAGACCATCGAAGTAAGAAACAACGTCGTATACATCGATGAGGTCGCACAACTTCGGGCCGATATCGGGAAATATGACTTTGTGGACGACAGGTGCAAATCCACACCCAACAGAGAATTCGATGAAGACTTGGGGGGCATGACACACCGGGTACTCAACGCCACACGGTACGGTCTACGGATGAACGACTACGGTCCAACAAAAGTTCCGGAAGGACATGTTTTCGTTATGGGCGACAATCGCGACCATTCGGCCGACAGCCGGGTGTGGGGCATGGTCCCTTTTCGGAACATCAAAGGAAAGGCACGGTTCGTATGGCTTAGCTACGATCAGTGTTCACCCACCCCGGAAATCCCCATGCTGGGAGAAATCCGTGGAGAGCGCTTCGCTACCACCATTCAATAATGGTTGCGGTTTACCCATCTTCCAAAATGGTGTCACCCGCCGCGTTCCCAATCACTTCGTTACCATCAAATTCTGTGAGTTCACTGACCACCCGTCGGTTGGTCGCACGTACAGTTCGTGACATCTTCTGAAGGAGCTGCCACATCAACTTGGCGGCCAATTCACTGTCCTGCTTCAACAGTTGAAGGAACTGGTTGCGACGAATCACAAGAACATGCGCATCCAACTGTACAGTCGCTGTAGCGCTGCGACGTGGCACATCGATAAAGCTCATCTCACCAAAGTAGTCGCCGGCCGTCAGCGTAGCCAAAATCTGACCCCGCTTGCGGATCACGACTCGCCCTTCTTCGATGATGAAACATTC
>PALY01000150.1 GCA_002707085.1 Deltaproteobacteria bacterium | reverse complement strand
GCTTCCGCACGCCACCCATCCAAAACGGTTGAACCTTCTGCTGCAATTCTAAATCCCAGTTCGGTTGGAATCAAAAGTTGCGGTGCAATGTCGGTGCTAGTGCTGATGGCTTGGGCCCAAATTTGTAGCGTCGCAGCCACCTTGCGTTCGACGGGTGTTGGGACTGGGGGCATGGGAAATTCGTTCGATACCGCATATTGAACAACCGAAATAATTTCTTGTCCGATTCGACGAATCAATCCTTGCGGAATCCGTCGGTTGGCGCTCAGTTCTTCGAGTGTCACTGGCTTCCGTCGTGCAATGTCCAACGCAATCCCATTGCTGAGAATAAAGGGGGCGGGTTGGTTCTTGTCTCTGCCTTTCTGGTTTCGCCATTCGGTCAACGAATACAGTACTTTTTGGGTTTGTTCATCCAGTACAGATGCGATGTCCCATTGTCGCCAAGTGTGTTCCGCCGTCGACTCTTGTTGGGCAGCTTGGCCCATTGCCAAGCTTTCTTCCTCCGCCCAATGAAGTCGGCCTCGTTCCTTTAGTTGTTCTCGAATGATGGAAGCGAGGGGGAACAATGTTCGTGCATCCAGGGCGGCATAATGCAATTGTGAACGCGTCAGAGGGCGATGTGACCAATCAGAAAGAGTGTCTTTCTTGTCGATTTCTTCGCCCAAGAAATGTTGGGTCAGGGTTCCCAATCGCGTAGGGTAGCCGAGGCCCAGCATGCCGGCGCCCATCTGAACATCGAAGACGGTTGTAGGTGCTGTATGGGCTTCTCGCCAGAGGATGGCGAGATCGTTGCTCCCTGCATGAACCAGTGTTGGGCTATCTGCGATGGCAGTCACAAGGGGGGTAATGTCTACAGAGAGTGGGTCGATCAACCATGCTGTGCCATCTGGTGCTGATATCTGCACCAGCATTAATTCCGGGTGATACCGCCGTTCTGCATGGAACTCAGTGTCGAGTGCAATCTCTGGACACGCCACGATGAGAGGGATTGCAGACGCGAGCGCGCCATGAGTTTGGATGGCGTGTAAGGGTGCGGTTGATTGTGTAGTCATGATGGCCAATAGAAAGGACGGAGTATTCGGTCCGACCTACCAGGACCACCCACCACGCCAACGTCCATGTTCGCCCTCACATACCCAACGCTCTGGCGCCTCTTGGTCGGACTTTCCAGAAAACTCCAGCATCCAGTAGCGTTGGGCTGGCTGGAATCGAAGTTCGTTCCATTCACCGGGTTGCATGGGCTGGAGTAAAGACTCCACCAATTGGCTGGGGAGCGAGGGGATCGCCGCGTCACGTTCAAGAACGCTGGATGCGTAGTTCCGAATAAAGCCCGTCAAACAGTTTCTTATCAGCCTGTGGTCTGGAGATATGACTGCAGCATGGCAGCTATCGTTGAGACTGATGGCGACCCGAGATCCGAGTTCTGTGGGTACAGCATGTTCAGGGGCTGCGAGAATAGGAGTAAGAATGTCGCAGGTTTCCGGATCGACTGCGACCCCCTTCGGAAAGTGGATGATGTCGACTTCATTGTTTGCGTAGGGCACGGCAGACCAGGGACCCAACTCGCCCCGGTCAGGTGCTTGTAGAAAAGCATCTCCAAGAACTTGCGCCCCTTGCAAAATCAGGGCCTGGTCAGTGTCTGGGATGTCAATGACTTTGTGAAGCATCGCCATATTCACAGGTGCCAAAAACAGTCCCAGATTGCTTCCCTCTTGGTACAAGCCAAACGTGACCGGGTATCGAATGTGTGGATGTACGGGCTCCCATCCTGCCAGCTCGTGCTGCAAGAAAGGGTTGCTGTGCGCTGGTATTGCCGCGTTTTTGCCCATGAAACACCCGGTTCCGATTCGTGTGTCGCTGTCCTCATGAAAGATAGCTGGGGATTTATCCTCCCGAAACACTAGAGTTCTCAATTCACATGGCTGTTTCATTCGGGGGTATGGCCCGGGATACCTTGGCTTCAAGATGTCTACACAGATTCAGCCCAGCGACCCCATGTACAGACGACTGTGGGGCTATGCGGTAGAGCGGTTTCCACCGGTCGCCTACACGGTGCTGGTTGTCCTGTTTGCGGGCAGCGCATTTGCCATCGCCGGCCACTTGGGTGGTGTCCAGATACCGCTTGAAACTGAAATACGTGCCGCAATGGTGGTGCTGTTGGTTTTTCTTCACCTGAGAATCATGGATGAACACAAGGATGCAGCAGGAGACTTGGTTGCGTATCCACAGCGGCTGTTGAGCCGTGGGGTGGTCACCTTGCCGTTACTGGCGAAGGTTGGCTATTTGGCCGTACTCCTGGAAATGCTGCTTTCTTTAAGCATTTCGCTCAATGCATTGATGGCGTGGGCGGCGTGTTTGGTCTTCACGGTACTGATGAAAGTTGAATTTGGTGTGGGTCGTTGGCTGAATCGACATTTGGTGATTTATGCGGTGACGCACAACCCCATCGTGGCTTTGTTGGGCGTATTTTTGTGGGTGGTCACCGATACTTCATGGCATCCCTTGCTTGGCTTGTATTTGTTGGGTGTGTCTCTGGGTTCATTGGCTTTTGAGGTGGGGAGAAAGATTCGCCTACCAGCAGAAGAAATTGCCGGTGTCGAAAGCTACTCCAGTGTATTGGGCATTACGCGTGCAAATCGAATGCTGCGTAGGATTCGTGTGTTGGCTTCCACTTGTTTTGGAATCATGGCATGGGAGATGGGCGATTATGTCCTTGTTTCAGTGATCTTAGGTTCGGCGATGTTGGTCAGCAGTAGCATTGTTTTTGGTCGTCTGAACGCCAAGAAAACAGAGGCTGTAGCTACCATTGCATTGCTGCTGGACTTTGTGTTTGTGTGGGTTCTCGCATGGTGATTTTTGGATTGGATGCTGCAGCCCAAGCCAATGCCCCGGAAGCGGTTGGGGGAAAGGCAAGAGGCTTGATCCGACTGATGAGGTCGGGGGCTGAAGTTCCTGCTTGGTTTGTTTTGCCGCCAGGGCATGACCCGATGGGTGCTGTTCGTGCATGGCGTGACATGGCCATGAAGAGTTCCGACTGGAATCGTGTGGTTGTTCGGTCCAGCGCCATTGCTGAAGATGGCATTGATCACAGCTTTGCCGGTATGTACGAAAGCATATTGGGTGTGACCGATGCCGATACTTTACTGACCTCCATTACGCGATGTCGCTCAAGTGCGAACCACCCCCGAGTACAGGCGTATTTGTCAGAGCATCGACTTGAATCAACCCCTGTTGCCGTAATTGTGCAGGTGATGGTGGAAGGCGACGCCAGCGGTGTCATGTTTTCATCCGATCCAGCAGACCCCGATAGCACCTTGATCTCCGCAGCTTGGGGTCTGGGCGAGGGCGTTGTTCAAGGAACGGTACCTTGCGACACATTTCGTGTGAACAGAGGCGGTGATGTTGAGAGCATCGTGATTTCCAAGGATGTTGCGATTTCCATGATTGATGGCCATCCAGCAGAGGTTCCTGTTCCCGAAACGATGCAACAGGAAGCCTCGCTTTCTGAACACCAAGCACGAGAGTTGGCATCGGTTGCTCGCGCCCTTGAAACTGCACTCGGTGGTCCTCAAGACATCGAATGGACTCGCCAAGGGGACCGATTGGTGTTGCTTCAAACCAGGCCTGTGACACAGGCGATGCCTCAGGGCAGAAGACTCTTGTGGGACAACAGCAACATCATTGAGAGCTACCACGGCTTGACCGGTCCATTGACCTATAGTTTTGCGAGTCGTGCATACACGATTGTGTATCGCTTGTTCTGCCAAGTCATGGGTGTTCACCCTGACGTGATTCAAGAAAATGCCAGTGTGTTCCCTCGAATGATTGGACTGATCCGGGGTCGCATCTTTTACAACTTGGATGCTTGGTACACCGTTGTTTCTTTATTGCCTGGCCATCGTTGGAATCAGGAATTCATGGAACAGATGATGGGTGTGTCTGAAGTGGCGCAGCCCGTGACAGACACCACAAGCAAGTGGAGAGCATTGCCGTCATTGCTTCGAAGTGTGGCGGGTTTGTGTTGGCGGGCAGGGCGGCTCGATAAGGACGTTGTGACCTTCACGAAGCGTTTTGAAGACGCCATGCATGCTCACCCTCGTGACCTCACAGATACGCCTCCGATGGGCTTGTTGGATGTGTACGGAGATTTAGAGAAGCGTTTGTTGTGGGCATGGTCAACGCCCATTGTGAATGACTTTTTTGTCATGATCTTTCATGGCTTGTTGCGGAAATTGTGTGGGAAGTGGATTCCAGATGGTGAAGATCTGCACAACGGTTTGTTGGCAGGAGAGGGGGGGCTGCACAGTGCGGCACCCGCTGTAGATGGGCTTCGGATTGCACAAAGGATTCAAAACACAACCGAATGGCGTGTTTTGTTTGAATCATCGATGTCCGACGATCAACTATATGAAGCGACCCAAGAAGTTCCCGCTTTGCGCAATACGCTGGACGATTACCTTGAAACATGGGGAGATCGTTGCGCAGATGAATTGAAGCTGGAGGTTCCAACTTTACGTCACCAGCCAGGATTGCTGGTGGCCACGCTGCGTGCATATCTTCGCGGTGGCAGCCTAAGTGCGGAGAACATGGGACACCACGAGAAGCAGATGCGTTTGGAGGCGGAGAGTCGCGCGTTTTCTGAACTTTCGGGACTCCGTAAATGGGTATTCCGTTGGGTGTTGGTTCGCGCACGCCGTCGGGTTCGGGACCGGGAAAACCTTCGTTTCTTGCGGACAAGGATCTTCGGGCGCGTCCGTGATCTTTTCATTGCTTTGGGTGGTCACATGAGTGCGAGTGGAGCCATTGAGGAGCCACGAGATATCTTTTGGCTCACAGTCGATGAATCCTTTGGTTGGGTACGTGGAACCGCAGTGACGACCAATCTTCGTGGCCTCGTCTCTTTGCGGCGCCAAGAGTACGCCCATTGGGGCAAGACTCCAGAGCCAGCAGACAGGTTCCATACTTGGGGTCCTGTGTGGTCCTACAATCAATTTTTGGGGCGCCCCAAGGCGCCATCTGGAGACGGACTGCAAGGGTTGGCAGCGTGCCCGGGTGTGGTCGAGGGGTTTGTGCGTCGAGTGGTCGACCCGAATGATGCTGGTGATATCGATGGCGCAGTCATGGTCGCATACCGTACGGATCCGGGGTGGGTGCCACTGTTCCCCAGAATTTCGGCGATGGTGGTTGAACGTGGAAGTTTGCTTTCACACAGTGCTGTAGTTGCCCGTGAGATGGGAATTCCCACTGTGGTTTCTGTCGCTGGAGCGATGGACTCTCTGCAAAATGGTGATCGTGTCCGAGTGGATGCAATTGTAGGAACCGTTGAGTTGCTGGAGCGAGGCGCATGAGCGGTACAGATGCAACGCGGGCTGCTTTGGGTGAACGCATTTCTTATGCGCAATGCTGGGAAGACCCTCGAATGTTGCAAGAAGCGCTTGATGTCGGACCACAGGACGATGTGTTGAGCATTTGTTCGGCGGGAGACAACGCCTTTGCCTTGGCCATCGCGGGCGCTCGAACCGTCACTTGCATTGATTTGTCTGCGCCACAAATCGCATTGGCGAAGTTGAAGTTGGTGGCCGCTGAAAAGTTCGACCTGGAACGGTTTCGTTCTTTTTTGGGGGTGGGTCCGATTGGTCAAAGGGTGTTTCTGTACCACGAGTTGCGACCATTTCTGGATGAATCAACTCGCTTGTGGTGGGATTCACACGAAGCGTGGATTCGTTCGGGCTTGCTGAATTGCGGAAAATTTGAACGTTATTTGTCGACATTCCGTACGCGCGTCCTGCCCTTGGTTCACCGCCGAAAAATCGTTGACCAATTCTTAGACATGTCGGACGTTTCCGAGCAAAGACAATTCTATGACCAGCGATGGAATACCTTTCGTTGGCGGAGCATGTTCCGAGTGTTCTTTTCAAAAGCGGTGATGCAAAGAAGCGGAAGAAGCCCGGCTCAGTTCGCTCATGTTCAAGGTCCGATTAGCCAGGCATTTATGAGCCGGACGGAACACGTACTCACCACAATGCCTGTTGCGGACAACCCGTTTGTGCAGTGGATTTTGGGTGGGGAGTACCGAAACGTTGACAATAGTCATCCGTACCTATCTGCAGAGGGGCATGCGGCCCTTGCCAAGGTGGCAGATAGGTTCACTTTCGTGCATGACGATTTGATATCGCATCTCAATGCATGTGATGAAGGGACGTACTCCGCCTTCAATTTGTCCGATGTTCCCGAATATTTAAGCGAGGAAGAAACAGCGTCGTTGCTTCGGTGTTGTGTGCGTGCATCCCGACAGGGTGGTCGAATCGCATATTGGAATTTGCTTGTTCCCCGTCATCGTCCAGAACAGATGGCAGATGTATTGGACCGAAATGAGGCAAAAGCTGCTGAACTGATCGTGAACGATAGGGCTTTTGTCTATGGTGACTTTCAGTTGGAAACTGTCCGATGAATCGGGCTGAGGCGTGGGTTGAATGGGTCATTCGGGCTCGCCGTTGGCTCCTTTTATTCGTGGCCATGATCACCGGCTTGTCCGTGTTTGGTGCGGCCGGTGTTGGTGTCGACAATGCTGTGGAAATCTGGTTTTTGGACGATGACCCGTCATTGATTGCATACAACGACTTTCTTGAGACTTTTGGAAATGACGAAGTTGTAGTGATTGGAGTGCATTCCAAAGAAGGCACACTCATAGAACCGTCCGGTTTGCGTCGCATTGATGCTGTTGGCGACGCGGCTCTGGGCGTTTCCGGTATTGCTCGGGTTCGTTCGATAGTCACGGAACCGCTGGTTCGTGATGTCGATGGTGCATTGGTCGTGGCTCCCCTGATTGATGACGGCCCCATCGAGACTTCACAGGTAGCAGAAGCGCAAAAAGCATTGCAGAGTGACGCTTTGGTGGGGTCCATGATCTCGGAAGATGGTCGCACCGCGATTGTGTTGGCCGAGATGGAGTCCATGGACAATATCGATACCGCAAGAGATGGCATTTTGGCGGATGTGCAGACCGCGGTTCAGGCGGTGGAGACAGAAGCCACCTTTGCTGGAATTGGGGTTGTATACGCAGCATTGAATCAGGCTGCGACCCAAGGTGCGGCGGTTGTGATTTCAGCTTCGTATGTCTTGATTATGGCCTTGCTGTGGGCCTTGTTTCGTCGATGGCGGGCTGTGCTTTTGATCTTGAGTGTTGTGGGGCTCGGTGCCATTTGGTTGTTGGGTTTGTACGGTGCGACCGGGCATGACATCAATATGGTCACCATGGTGATGCCGACACTGGTCTTGGTCATCGGGGTGAGCGACTGTGTTCACATGTTGGTGCATGTCGCAGATCAGCCTGCGGAACTCCCACCCATGGAAAGAGTAAAGCGCGGGATCGGCAAGGTGCTGTGGCCTTGTTTGTTCAACACCTTGACTACAGCCATGGGCTTTTTGGCTCTCGCTACAGCCAGCATGCCGGTGATTCGGGACCTGGGCGTGTTCTGTGCCTTGGGGTTGGTCGCAGCTTTTGTGGCGTCCTTGATTTTATGTTCGATATTTGCTCTACACCCCACAGTTCTTCCCGTCTTTCGGAAAGAGGGATTGTTGCAGCGTGGAATCGATTTGATGGCCAGATTGGCGGTTCACAGGCCAGTGCCAGTTTTGATTGTCGCTGGCTTTGTGTGTCTGGGTTCGATGATGGGCATTACTCGCATCGTGGTCGATACCTATTCCATAGACTTTCTGTATCCGGACCATGAAGTGCGCATCGATTCTGATCGGATTGAGGAGGAGTTTGGTCCTTATACTCCG
This sequence comes from Deltaproteobacteria bacterium, assembly GCA_002707085.1. GTDB lineage: Bacteria > Myxococcota_A > UBA796 > UBA796 > UBA796 > UBA796. Next base: position 4,486 of record PALY01000150.1, on the reverse strand, counting down.
CTTGAGTTTGTGGTTTCTCACCCTGACGGAGTCAAGGACCCTGAGATTCTTGCATCCATTTCCAGTTGGCAAGACAAGATGGAAATGGAAGAAGACGTGGGATGGACACGCTCGCTGGCAGATGTGGTCATGGGCTTGGATCGAGTCATGGGTCAGCGACCCGTAGGATCCATACCGGAAAACCCTGAAGCGTTGGAACAGTTGTTGTTTTTGTTTGAGGCGGATTCGGATGCGAATCTTGCACGTTTTCTGGATTCCACAGAAACCCAAGCGCGTGTGACAGTGGGTGTGCCCATGGCCAGCGCCAAAACCTTTGGTCAGACCATTGAGCGACTGACAGATCATGCGGTACTTCCCGATGGGGCGACGATTCAACCCGCTGGGTACATCCCGTTGCATGTTCGAATCATGGACCACATCATCAGTAGCCAGCTCTCAAGTTTTACATGGGCCTTCATCGTTATCTTCACTTTGATTGGCCTGTTGTTCCGTTCATTTAGAATGGCTGTGCTGGCGATTCCAGCGAATCTGATGCCCGTGTTGTTCACGCTCGGATGTATGGGGTTGCTGGGCATCCGACTCGACGTCGCGACGGTCACAATCGCTGCCATTGTTCTGGGTCTGGTGGTGGATGATACCACCCAATTTTTGTACCGTTATCGGGCGGTTCTTGCTGAAACCTCTGACATCGTGAAGGCCGTGCAGGAGACTGTGACCTCGGTAGGGCGTCCGATGGCTGTGACCACTGTGGTGTTGGCGGGTGGTTTCTCCGTCTTGGGGTTGGCTGATATCAAGAGTGTGGCCTACTTTGGCTGCTTGTTGGCGATCTCATTGGTGGCGGCCTTTTTCTGCGATCTTCTTGTGATACCCGCTTTGCTTGTGGTGACTGCTCGACGATGATGTTTTGGTTGATTGGAAGCGTACTTGCTGGACCCATCCAAAGAGTGGCGCCCGACGGTATGTCGGTGGGGATCGATGTAGAGTACTCATGGTTGCCCAGAGACAGTACGGTGCAAGTGGTTCCGGGGGCGTGTCAAGACCACCAAACTCCAATTCAGATCCTCGTCGTAGACCCTTGGTATCGTGTGCCCAAGGTGTCCCTCGCAACTGTAGGTGCCAAATATTGTGTAGACACAAAAGTGTTGAAAGATGCGGGTACGCCTCCGGGAGATCCGCGGGCTGAATTGCGTGTCCGTATGGCGTGGGAGTCCCGTTTTGGACCCATCGATGCCCAGGCCATGAAGTCCACTGAATGGGGGCGAGTTGCCCTTCCTATGGTTCGAGAGTTGAGCAAAGAGGAGCGTGCTTTAGAGCAGGCTCGTGAAGGTTTGCATTCACCACAACAGAAACTAAAAGCCACGGACGCTGTGGGGGCAGAGGACAAAGAAGGGCCGATTTATCTCCACTTTCTTGGTTCGGACTCTCCGCGTTCCGATCGGTGGGGCTACCCGGATACGATTATTGCTTTGATCGAATTGTTCTATGGGTGGCGTTCCCATTGTCGCGCTCTTTCCTTTCCAGATGCGACGCCGACAAACTGTACGGTACAGGTCGGGGATTTGGGCTGGTACAACGATACACGCCCCGACCCCTTGGGTCACAAAAGTGATCATGCTCGATGCGCGGATATTCGTTTGTTTCGAAACGATGGCTCTCGATACGAAGCTTGGTACAACCGACCCGATGATCGCGATGGGTATGAAGGGGGCTACAGTCGGCCGTTAACACAGGCGTTTTTAGAATATGCAATCGCCAATCACAGCCCAACCTTTGTCTATTTTAATGATCCCTCCGTTATCGGAGCCGTCCCCGGAGTGACTGCATCTCCGGGACACGATGACCACATCCACATATGTTTCTGAAATGATGAGAGCCGGTCTTATAGGCTACAGTCTCTGCTAAGTGAGGAGTTGAATATGAGTGCAACCGAACGTGGAAGAGCTGATCTTGCCGCTTGGGTATGGGCCCAGCCCACAGACTTGTATGTGGATGACACGGATTTGTGCGCCCTCATCGGTCACCATGGTTTGGGTGCTAGAGAAGAGCAGTTCTCCAATGCTGGCAAAGCTGTGGCTGGACCACTCGATGCCGCAGTTCGGGAAAACAATCTGCACCGAAACCTGCCCGTCTTGGACAATTGGAATGGCATTGGTGAATACACGGCGAAGGTTCACCATCATCCGACATGGTGGGAGGCTGGTCGGCTGATTTATGGCACGGGCATCATGGCTTTGTATGCGGAAGCTCCGGTGTCGCACCGTTCGATTCTTACGTTGTTTTACCTCACGGCACAGGCAGGAGAGGGGGGACATAACTGTCCCTTGGCTTGTGATGCTGGTGCGATTCGAACACTATCTGCGCTTGGAACAGAAACGCAGAAAGAGGCGTATCTAACGCCGCTATTGGACCCGGATTTCGATACCAATTTCACGGCCAGTCAGTTTCTGACCGAAGTACAGGGCGGCTCCGACGTTGGCGCCAACACTGTGTCTGCATCCATGGTGAGTGGGGGACGTGACCCAGGGTCTATCTGGAGTATCTCGGGAGAGAAATGGTTTTGTTCCAACGCAGACGCTGACGTATTCGTGATGACTGCCAGGCCCGATGGTGGCGCGGATGGCACCAAAGGACTTGGCTTATTTCTCGTGCCCCGACTCAAGCCCGATGGCACAGTGAACAACTTCCGCATTCGACGCTTGAAAGACAAGCTGGGCACCCGTTCGATGGCATCGGGCGAAATCGACTTTTCGGAAGCATATGCAGAGGCGTTGGGACCTGTGGATGATGGGTTCAAGTCGGTCATGCAGTTGGTGATTACAACCTCTCGTTTGTACAACGCGTCGGGCTGTGCGGCTCATGCACGGCGAGCTTGGGTGGTGGCCAGTACGTACGCTCAGCACCGAAAGGCTTTTGGTCAACCCATTGCCCAATTTTCTACGGTCCGGGAAACCCTTGCCTGGATGCGGGCTGATGCAGCAGGCAGTATTGCGTCTACCTTGTGGCTCTCTGGCATGCTTGAGCGGCTTGAGGCAGGGGACCTGAGTTCAGGCGAGGCTGGCTTCTTTCGGGTGGCTGTGAACTTGAATAAGCTCCAGACTGCAGTATTGGCTCATGATGCTGTCAATCACGGCATTGAAATTTTGGGTGGGAATGGTGCCATTGAGAGTTTTTCCATTCTTCCGCGACTGTTGCGAGACAACGTTGTGTACGAGAATTGGGAAGGCACGCACAACGTGTTGAGAGCCCAGGTTCTTCGAGACTGCGCCCGACTGGGGGTCCACAATGGTTTCTTCGATACCGTTGCTGGTGTTCTCGGCGAAGAGGCGGTGCGAGACGACCGCCTTGAGATGGAGTCCATCCTCACCTTGGATGCAGACTTGGCAGCGCTTCGGTTCCGCCGACTTGCATCACGTATGGCTGTGTTGGTCATGCAGGCTGCGCTCAAGCCTGTACAGAGTTTGTCGGACCATGCTGGACTGTTGGAACGTCACCGGTCCAAGGTGCCTGTTGATGCAGAGTATTTGGCGCGGATTGACCGCTTACAGCGGTGAAGCCCATCAGCAGTCGGGGCAAGAACGGGCTCCGTAGGTTTCTACTTCTCCCTCTTCAGTGAAGGTGCCTTCACCCTCATCATCGAAGGTCACGTACCCAACTTTCCAGCGCTGTCCTCGGCTCAATTCTTCCGTGATCGTTTCGATCAGGTTTCCGTTGACGTAGACAGAGATTGTCGCGCGTGAAGGGCCGCCTCCACGGTCAGTGTAGTAGTGCGTCCGGATGTAGAATGTTTGCTCTCCGGGAATGTCTACATTGATGTTTTCTGGTCCGTATCCCATGGTGTTGTCTAGGGCGTAAATCGGAATTCCCCAGTCCAATGGCCAGGTGGGTACAGGGTTGCAGAAGAAGCAATCCATGCAACTCCACATGCTGTTGCCGGCAGGCACCAAGTGGAGGTCGAGATCGGAGTCGCCAGTGTCCCAGCTCAATGCGATGTAGAGGTCTTCTTTTGGCACCACGTTGATGTCACAGGTGGTGGGTTCGGATTCGACCCCATTGAAATCCGTCACAACGAGTTCAACTTGGTATGTACCGGCTACATCAATGAACAATTCGGGAGTCTGTTCTGTTGGGTTGGCAATGTAGGTGCGGGATAGTTCTGGTCGCCCAAGAAGTTCCCACTCATATGAAAGTTCGTGAGTGCCTTCCACATCTTCAGGATCTTCTGATCCTCTTCCATCGAGATTGATGGTTGTTGGTGGCGTAATCCCTCGAAGCGCTTCACAGTCGATGTCGGCGATCGGGTACTCGTATGCACCGCCCCCGTTGCCACCAAGAAATACGACCGTGACCTCTCCTTCGTCTGGATCGGTGCTGCGGATGATCAAGTCTTCTGAATGCCCTTCGGCTTCATCGGCAGGGCTATACTCTGCAATCACAGTGTATTCACCGCCGGCGGCGATTTGTTGTCCACTGGGATCGGTGACCAAAT
>PALY01000149.1 GCA_002707085.1 Deltaproteobacteria bacterium | reverse complement strand
CTTTTCCACCGAAATGATCGGTTCCCCCGATGGTGGAACTTTGTATTTTATCGATATGTTGGGCGCTTTGATCGGTACTCCACTCTCATGGGTGTTTGGCCCAGCCGTAGCCTACAATGGCGTATTGGTACTGCGGGTGGCTGCGGCCGGGTTGGGTGGTCAGGTTTTGTCTGAGTCAGTGGTGGGCCGTGGTCCCCACAACATGGTGGCCGGCATTGCGATGGCGACATTGCCTTTTATGTTGGCGGAAATGTCCAACGGGATCTCAGAAGTGGTTGCCATTCACTGGGTCATTTGGAGCCTGTGGGCGGGTCACTTGGCATGGCAACAGAACACATGGGCTTCGTGGCGTCGAGCTGGAATCATTCTTGGATTTACGACGGTCGCTAGTTTTTACTATGGCTTGGTCGCTGGCATGGTGATGTCCGTCTTGTTTCTTGCTCTTGGGTGGCGTTCTATTCGCAGTGGGTTTCGACCCACCTGGGATGCATGCAAGCACCCTGTGTTGGCTTTGGGTGTGGCGGCATTGGTTTCTGTACCCTGTTGGTTGGTGTTCCAGTGGACACTTCAGAACGATGCCTCATTGATTATTCGGCCTCAGGAATTGGCTGTGGGCTGGATGCTCAGTCACAACGCTGTTGATCCTCGGACCTACCTGATGTGGGGTGATTTTCAATCCGTGGATCTCGCTTCCTATGGCGAAGCATTCCGGCATACTGGCTACCTGCGTTGGACGGTTGTCTTCTTCGCTATCGTAGGTGTCATGAAGAACCCCAAGCTGCGGCCTTGGGCGATTGCGGCCATTGTGTCCTTATTGATGGGATTGGGACCGATGCTGTATTGGGGGGATTGGGTGCAGGTGGGGGGAAGAGCCGTCACCTTGCCCTTTTATTGGATGCAGGTGGTTTTGCCTGATGTGGCCATTACGCATCCGTTGCGTTTGAGTGTAGGTGGGCAAATCATCGTGGCTGTATTGGCAGCAGGAGGGGTCGCTTCACTGTCTTCTCGGATTGTTGCGCCCATCATTGGCTTGGTGGTCGGATTGGAGTCGGTCATCATGGCACCCGTGCAATGGCCAGTACCAACGTCTACAGCGGCCATTCCAGACATCTATGAGGGAATCCCTGATGGCGCGGTCTTGGACCTTCCAGGAAGTGTCGGAAAAACAATGGCAACGAGTCAATACTTTTGGTTTCAGACTCGCCATGGCCGACCCATTCCGTATTCACCGAATGCGCGTCTCGATAGTTGTCGCGATCTCGATGTGCAGTCTGCATTTACTGACCCGTATGTCAGGCAGTCAGAACATCGTGTTGTAGAGCATCCCGCCAAAGGTCCCGACCTGTATCAGAAACACCTTTCGACCAAGTATGCGGCGATTGTTCTGCACACCAATTTGGAAGCACGTGCGGGACTTCCGAGCGATTATGAACCTGTGTTGACCACAGTGTTTGGTCCACCGCAAATTGATGGTGAGCGCAAGGTATGGATTTTCGGGGAGGCGCGACCATGATGTTCCTATTGGTCTTGTTCCTCGGGTGTTCTTCGCATGACGAGGTTCCAGTAATTGTGGAACCCAGCGTGGAACAAGTATCCCTTGAAGCTGAAAAGAAGGCGGAGGTCATCGGGGTTCAGGAAGGGGTTCAGCACCCTCCCATTCCTGCAGACAGTCCAGCATGGCGACATGACCCTGGTGGTTTCGTCCCCAATGTCAATTTCTATGGAGAGCGGACTTGGGACGATGTGCGGATGCGGGTGGCGGGTCACATCGCCATCATCGAACGGGATCGTGCCAGAGTGGAGGCGATGTCGGGACGTTTTGAGCAAGCAGCAGCGGTATATGTTGCGTTGGCCAAAACCCTCAGCCAAATGATTCCCGCTGCGGGTGGCCCTGCTACTGAAATACCAACGGTTGCACGTGATGCGGCTCGCCGAGATGCGGCATTGATGAGTGGACTGCACACTGGGCATATTGCATTGGATGGGCAGGGTTTTTCACGACTTCGGGCTGAGTATCTGTCCTTGGCGGTTGTATATAGAAAGAACCCCAATGGTGTGGCCTTGCGTTCGCAAGCATCGGATTTGATGCAACGAATCCGGATGTTTAATGAATCTGGATATCAACGATTCGATCACCTGTTGTTTGAAGACTTTGATGGAAGACATGCGCTTCGCGTGCAGTTGTGGGAGCAACATTTAGATGTTGCGGATCCGATTGGATTGGATGAGCCTTGGGGGCACTTTACAGAAAGCGAAGTGCGCCGACAGGCGGGTGCGCTCTATGCTGCTGTCGCGATGCTTTCAGGGCAGGAGCCGGACATGGGACTCGATTGGGTGGGGTCATGGCCCGATCTTAGGAGCGTGGACCCTGTTTACTGGCCCAGTGAGATAGTCAGAGCCAAGACGATGAAGGATCAAGTGCCGGCATTTTCTGTCGAAGGCATCGGTCGGCTTCCGACCGGGGATAGTTTGATTGATGTGGCGGGAGAACCAGGCCCCGGTTCGATTGGCAAGCTTGAACGGCTAGGGCTTGATGATCCGAAGCATCTTCAATGGTTGGAAGACACAGTTTTTGTGTTGAACAAGATGATGAAAGATAACCCTGGTGGTTTGGTATCTACGATCAAATCACGGGGTGATTATTTGAACCAGATGCAGCATGGAAGTCGGTACTACAACATCAAGCAACTTCGAAACGCAGGCGTACGTCAATTGGCCCGTGCTGGCCATGCGCGTTTGGCCCGACAGATATTGGCACTGAACTTTCCATTGCACCATCAAGACTGGGAGTGTCCAAACCGGGCAGGGACCTTGATTGCCATCGATGCTCGATTGGCGGTTGCGGCACGACAGCCAGACGCAGAAGCGCAAATGGTGGAGGCGCGAAGACTATCGGACGAGTTTCTTGCTGAGATCAGTAAAGTAGCGCAGTAAGTGCGCTATTGGGCAGCGTTTGCAGGTGGCAATGCTTCTGCACCGGCACCAGGGTTTTCCGTATTCACGGTGTCTTCGGATGGTGGTATCGGCGGTGTATCAGGGACGACGCCCACCTCAAGGGTCAAGGTTTCCGTCGCTGCAGCAGTGTTCAGGATTCCCCCGGTCCACAATCCAATGGCTTCACCCGGTGTAGGCTGCTCATCTTTGTTGGCGTCATCGATAATCATCAAGACGACGTTCTTACCTTTGGGTGTCAACATGGTTCCAGAACCAGGTTTATCGAACGATTTTTGGGTCAGCAGTGTCGGTGGCTGACTGGCTGTGTCTTCAATTCGGACCAGCAGTGTACCTGTACAATCTCCGCAGATCAGATCTAAGTTCAAGGTGGTACCGTCCGTTATTTGGGCCTGAGTGAACTCTGCTGTGGGCGCGTTCGGGGTTGAGCCGTCGTGCGGGGTAGGAACGACCGTGGCATCCACGGCCCCACCCGCACCACCGGCACCACCCGCACCATTGGGGGGGGCTTCCTCGCCTGGGTTGGGGGCGCCAGGTTTGGCGGCTCCCCCGGGTTCATTTGTACCTTCAGTAGCAGATGGGGGTGGTTCTACACAGCCCCAAAAAACGATCAAGCTCAAGATAGCGAACATGCGTATGCTCCAGTTTAGAAAGTCTATATATCCGGCTGCGAGTGAGGAGGGGTTTCGGCCTGTTCAATGGCCTTCTGATATTGAAGGGCTCGATCGGCAATATCATTCCATCCATGGCGTTTTGTTGCTTTGCTCAGGCGTTCAAGTGGGTCTCGAAGATCAGAGGAAACCATCCGACCGAGACCTCGCTCATTCGCAACCGCCCACCACGCTCTGCAGTTTCGTTCTTCGCCATCCTCTGCAGCCCATAGGGCGCGCATTAGGCCGATAAATAGCCATGCCCAGTGTCTGGGATGTTGTTGAAGACATGCTTCTGCTTGGTCGAGAGCGATTCGTGCCAGCCGTGGAGATTGACGCTGAAGGTTGACGAGGGCGAGGTTTAGATGACCGATCGCTGCGGACCCATACCAGCCTCGTTCAGTTGCCCGCCTGGCTACGCCTTCGTACATGCGCTCTGCACTCCGAATGTCGCCTCGATACCGATAGACTTCACCGAGGTTGTTTTCACTGTCCACTTGAAGGCGGTGGTCACCCACTGTGGCTGCGAGCGCCCGTGCGGTGTGACAGTATCGCTCCGCTTGGTCGAAATCTTGGCATGCAAGGTACACCAAGCTTGCAGCATAGGCGGCTTGTGCGATTCGCCTGGTGTCTCCGGTCGCCAATGCGGCCTGTCTTAGTCGGTGGACCAGAGGCTCAATTCCTTCCAGCCGTCCGCTGACAGTTCTTGCATCCACAAGTCCTCGAAGCGCCCGAACTTCAATGCGGTGATCGTCTCGGTTGAGGCGCAACATACGGGCATATCGCTTGGCGGCTTCATTGGGTCGGCCTTCCAGTCGCAACAGGCCACCCATAGCGTGGGCCGTTTCGATGAGACCTGCTCGGTCGCGAGTGGCCTCAAAGGTCACATCCGCACTTTCAAGATAGTTTTTGGCTTGATCCAGCCGACCTTGCTGACTTTCTACTTGCGCGAGTAGTACCCATATTCTTGCCTGAGTACGTCGATCTAAGTGTCCAAGATCACGTGCTTTGTTGAGTACTTGGTTGGCTTCTTTGGTTCGACCCAAGTTGAGAAGACCTTCGGCATATCGCATCCGGGCCTCTGCCCTGGCGGCAATGGCTCCCGCTCTGTCCGCAGCTGCGACACCCAATTGTGCAGCATTAATTGCCAGAGCCGTCCTGCCTTCGTCTAAGGTGCGTCGTGCGGCCCGTAGAAGAGGGATTACGGCGGAAGAAGTTTCTCCACTGTGCAACCTGTGGACCCCTACGGGAAGATCGACGTCTGCACCTGTTTTCTCACCCAGCCGTTCCCAAGCCGAAGCGATCCGTTGGTGTAGGTCTTTTACGGTGGGTCGGCCCATGGCGACTTGAATTGCGACGGAATGAATGTCGCTATGTTCAAAGGCGAGCCTCCATCCTGTTTGTCGAATCAGTCCGGTTGCCAGGAGTGCATCCAATCCTTCTGGGTTGATCTCACGGACCACCATCACAGGCGGTTCTTGGCCGGCCAAAGCGGTGGCAGCCAATGCTTCGTATGCGGCATCAGGGTTTTCAGTGGATTCGACGGCTCCTCGTAGCCGGGACAGAAACAGATCGCTTGCATCGTCATGAGTGATGGAGTCGATATCGATGTCTTCACGAAGGGTCAGATTGGGGCCGTCCAATTGGACAAGGTATCGGCGTGTCGCCCAATCTCGAACCAAGAGGACCGCCTTTACCGGGCTTCCTTCACACAGTGTGGACACGGCTTCAGCAAGTTGAGGACTCAGGTTCATGGATTGACGCAGGAATGCCCGGATGTCACCGTCCGACATGGTTGGCATCGAGATTTTTGTGGCACCGCGGCTTTCCAGTGAACTCACACGGGCTGCCAATTTCGGGTCTGAAGCAATCGCTTCAGCGCTCAGCGTAGCAACAGCGAGAAAGGGCCGTTCACCGACACTTCGGTCGATCAGAGCATCACAAATGCTTAGGCCGTCGCCATCTTCTTGTGAAAGGTGCGCTTCTTCAAGCAAGAGGGTTGCACCCCCACGCCATGCTCGAGCATCGAGGTGGCGGTACAAATAAGCCAGACCCACAGCCGCATTTACCGGTGTTTCTTCTTCTTCTAAGTATCCACACCAGCGGGCAAGAACACTGGCTTCTGTTTCGACCTCGTCAGGTGTGCGTTGTTGATCGCGACTAAGCCAGCGTTTGAGTCGCGCTTGGAGATCAGAACGATTTTCGTTCCACGGGGCCAGAATCTCTTGAACTGCACCTCGGTAACCATCGTCGGCTCCAGGTGGGGAATTGTATCGAAGTTGGACGGTTTCCATGTGTCCACTGGCTTCAATGGTTCGTGCTACAGCTTGTGCAGTACTGGATTTTCCGGAGCCGGACTTTCCGACCAACAACACCACACGCGGCTCTCCACTTTGGACGACTTCGCGCGCTTTTTGCCACAACAGCCAACGAACACCTTCGTATGCTTCGATGGGAGGATCTCGAAGCCCTACCAGTGCCACTCCTCCAGCTTCTGCACCCGATGCTGGGTGAGGGGGTGGCTCCATGGGCATGGTTTCTTGCGCAACACGGTTCCAGCGAACACTGGAGTCTGTGTCTCGAGTAGGGCTAAATGAGGTGATTTCATTTAGCCCCTCTTGCATCAGAACATTCGAAAAGCTTTGTCCCACATGACCGCCGATGGGCGGGGGTACGAGCATGCTTAGCTTGGTGCCGCTCAGTGCGGTTCGAATGGCGCACATGACATCCGCGGCCCGGTCGTACCGCTGACGAGGATCAGGGTCCAACAACACTCGGACCACGTCTTCTAAAGCTTGGGGTACGTCCTTGTTCAAACCCAGGGGACCTGTCGGTAAAGGATCGATCAGTCTGCGTGTACCGGCTTCTTTTCCACTTCGATCTCCACCAAGAATCTCAAACAACATCAAACCGACGGCATACAGGTCGGTCCATGGTCCAAGTTCCGCATACCGACCAGACCGTTGTTCTGGAGCCATCCATGTAGGCGTCCCACTAATGCCGGTCTGATGGAGCGTCAGTTCTGCGACCGCCCCAGCGACTCCAAGATCGGCGACCCACGCATCGGGGCCGTTCGACCCATGTTGATGCAGCAGAACGTTGGCTGGTTTCAAATCCTGGTGGAGCAGCCCGTGAGCATGCAGATGGGCAAGGGCATCTAATACTTGCTCAATGATTCGTATGGCTTCCGCCATAGGTGGACGTTTCTTGAGTAGATCGCTGAGGCTTCCACCATCGGCGTGTGCCAGAGAAACAAAGGGGCAGCCATTTTCCAGTCTTCCGGTATCCAGGACCGGAATAATTCTTGGATGAATCACCTCTGCACCCAGTGCGACCTCTCTGGAAAAACGAGCACGAAAACGTGCGTGGATCGCGAGGTTTCGGCGCACCACTTTGATGGCAACGTCTCTGTGTAGTTGGAGATCGTGCGCGCGATAGACTGTGCAGGTTGCACCTTCACCAATCTCATCGATTAGCTGGTAGCGATCTGGAAGCTTTGGGGTTTCCTTCATGCAACCTCAGTATTGGAACCGAATATCCATACCCAGTTTGTCGGAAAATAGAGTGGAAAGCACGTCAAGCATTCGTTCGTCTGAATCTCGTTCAAGCCACTCACCATTGTTTCGAACAAAGTGCCAAGCGGTGAAATTTGCGCTCAGCCAGATTTCTTTTGTGGGCGGTTGTTGTGACAGTACAAAGGTTCCACCTGATTCAAAAACGACCTTAAGATTGCCAGAGGTCAGCATGGGGTCGTGTTCATCTGTGTCGATGCCATCGATTTGTTCAAGCAAACTGTCGAGAATGCCTTTTACGGCGACCCTGAAACTGTTTTCGTCTGGAAAGTCGATGTTGTCTGCCATGGTTATGCTCCTACAGCTTTTGTGATGGTTGCTTCCAAGCGTTTCAACATCGGCGCAATCTCTTCTGCACCCACGGCACCAATGCTGATTCGGAACCATCCAGAGTCCTCGTTTAGATCGAAGGCTTGGAATGGAACTACGGCCATGCCTGCTTCGTTGAGGAGCAGCGCACGAATGTCTTCGTTGGTTTTCCCTTCTAGCTTTACGCGGAAGCTCAAGTAAATCGCACCTTGTGGAGCGATGGCGTCCACGGGTAGTCCCTTTGCTTTCATGGCAGAAATGCCATCATATAGAGTATCCAGGCGGGCATCGATTGCGCCCTTCATCCATCGATTGTAGGTCTCTATACTTTCTGCATCGTTGAGCAGTGCTGCTGTAGCCAACTGCTCTGGACGTGCCGCCCAAGCGCCCATGTGACCGATAAGCGCTTTCATTTTTGGTTGTAGGTAAGGCGGCATGACGGCCCAGCCGACGCGAAGCCCTGTAGCAGCGAAAGCTTTTGAGATGGCATCAATGTGAATCACATAGGGAGCCACTTCAGGAACCAGCTGGACGGGGGATTTATAAGGATGGCTATCCTTGGTGAGCTGCCAGTAGACGGCATCCCACATCAACATGCATGGGGGCGCATCGCCCCGTGCGTTGTTTTCATCCACGATCGCTTGGGCGATTCCTTGAAGAACTGCTGGATCGATCACGGTGCCTGTGGGGTTCAATGGGCTGTTGATGACCATCAAACGTGTATTTGGCAGCACTTCCTTCACTTGCTCAACGGTCGGAAAGAAGTTGGTTTCGGGAGAGGTTCGGATGAAGTGATGGTCGGTCTGATTCAAGTGTGCGTAGTAGCCCACATTCCAAGCAGGCAGAAAGCTGACGGTTTTGTCCCCAGGGTTGGTGAACAGGCGCCATGTTCCGTAAAGCACGGGACGTGCCCCTGAACAAACAACGACGCTTTCGGGGCCGTAATCTAAGCCCAGATCTCGTTTATAAAAATCAGCTATCGCTTGCCGTAGAACCGGCAGTCCATCGGATGGGGGGTAGTTTGTTTGTCCGGCTGCAACGGCGGATTGAATCCCTTCGACCAGTCGTTCTGGAACTGGAAATTCTGTGGGCTTGAAATCGCCAACTGTGAGATTGCAGACTTGTTTTCCTTCTGCCTGCATTGCCCGTACGGCTGTGGCAATTGCCAAGATCTGTGATCCTTGCATGCCTTGAACCACCTCGGTCACGGCCCGGTTGGTTGCAGCAGATGTATCAGAAGGAAGATGTGCGCGAATATCGATGGACATAAGACCCCTCAGCGAAGCTTCCGACTAACCAGATCGGTGCCATTGGGTCGCGGGAAAGGTGTTCTCTTTCTATTTCAAGACTCTTTTCCGAACTCCCAGACCACCCCTGCTCCAAAAATAAGCAGGTTTGAACTGTACTTTCCATTTCCGATGGTTGTTCCCTCAAGAAACTCACCTGTGAGCGCATCGATCGATATTTGTTTCAGTTTTGAATCGGTGACATCGGTATCCATTGGGAAACTCTGGGAAACACCAAAATCGATGCTCCAATCACCATTTGGCTTGTAGGAGCCGCCAACGCCGTAGCCAATCTTGTTGCCATCCACCAAAGATACGCTCTGTGTGGCATCAGGAATCCCAGAGGTTTCGTAAAACACACCTGTCCGAGCAATCCATTTGTCGCCCAAGGCTTGTTGGCCTCCGAGTCGCACGGACCATGAATTTTGGTATTCGGCAGGAAGTTCTACATCGTCGGTGATGGTGACATCTTCCATTTGTGCAGCTTCTTGGCTGTGGTCTTCATTTAAGTCGACTTTCAGGTTTACATCCGTGATGGTGATCTTGTCGATGCTGCTCCAATTTTGCCATACACCCGCGAGCTCAATTTCACTCTTATGTGTGGGTCGTACTGCGAATCCCCCTTTGAGTATGAGCGGCATGGTGATGTCCATGCGCACCATTTTGTCCTTTGAGGTTTCGGACAATATGACGTAATCGCCGACCAATTCGTCGGTGTGAAGCGAGTGGTTGGAAAAGTCCGCCTCCATCGTACCTTCGGTCTGAAAGGCAACGGGTGGCTGAACCATGAAGCCAAGGGCCCAGTTGTGGCTTGGGGGTTCGATCATGACGCCGGCATTCCAAGAAATTCCGCTGGCATCTTTGGCTGCGAATCGGAACCCTACATCGTTCGAAGGATCTTCATTTGGTGTGGGCGAATCGATGGTCGTAACAATCTCTCCATCGATGACTTCTGAGCGGATTTGATTCTTGTGGAAAGGGACGGATACCTTGAGTTCCTGTTCTGCGATGAGCAGGTTCCAGGCCACACCGACACCGACGGAAATCCAGTCATTGAACTGATGTGCGACGGAGGGTCCGAGCGCTGTTTGAATCACAAGGACATCAATGAGGGAATACCGTTGTGAACCGTCTTTGTCGTAGGACAGATCGGGTGCATATGGAGGGTAAAACCCGAATGCGAATGTGGTTTTTTCAAGGCCGAATCGAGAACTAATTCCGAAGTGTGGAATGGCGTATGGAGGCGCTTTGTTTTGAATCTCGTCGTATTCAATATTCGATGGTACTCCGGTTACGGGGTCCAAGGGTCCATTGCCTTCGAACGCTGTTCGTTGAAAGGTGACAAACTGCTGTACACCCGCGACATCAACCATCACTTGGGACCTTTTGAGTCGGGTCAGTGCGGCCGGGTTGTAGAACATGGCCGTCAAATCGTCATTTCCGGCGATGAATGCGCCGCCTCTTGAGAAGGATCGAACACCAATATCGCTTTGATAATAGGTGGATGCGTTTGCGTTTCCCGACAACAATGTCACTGCACACGCGATGGCGAAAAAGCTTCCAGAATAGGGTTTCATCATGTCACGCGATGGGTAGTGGTTGAATGCGTACGTTGTGCTGGTGTCCGATAATAACGGACCTCAGAACTGCTGACTGAGCGAGGGCGAATAGATTTTCGCCACAGCCGATAGAATGGACACCATATCGAAGGTGAACATGGTTCGCCGTCCAGTGTTTCAGTTTCGTCACGCCAATTTCGTGGGTGGGGTGTGCGGCTAAAAAGTTTGGTCAGCTGTTTCTTAGAATGTCAGCGACATTTTGAGCAGTTTGTGGGCGGTGTTCAGCTTCTTTTTCCAGCATGGAGTCGAGAAGAAAAATGATGGAAGCGGGTAGATCGTTGACCCAATGGCTTGCGCAGACGGGTCTTTGATGGAGGTGTAAATTGATAAGTTCCTCGGTACTTTCTGCTTGCAATGGTCTTCGTCCAGTGAGCATTCGGTAGAGGAGAACACCCATTGAGTAGATGTCGGTTCGGTGATCCATAGCTTGGTTTTGGATCTGTTCAGGAGAAGCATAGGTATATGTGCCTACGAAACGATCCGGAGCGGGGGCCAATCCAGGAATAATGGCTGAACCGAAATCAATGAGGCATGCTGAACGATCTTTTCTGATCAACACATTTGCCGACTTGATGTCTCTGTGAATGACGTCGTGGTCATGGAGGTACTGCAGTGCTTCAGCGAGGTGGATAGCGACGGTGATGACGGCTGTGGTTCGATCAGGGGATCCTGGAACGCCCATTGCTTTTGCGAATACCTGTGCAGGTTCCCCATCGACCATGTCGAGCAGTAGATATGAACGCCCGTCGCGGGTGACCCCATGTTTATTGCTTCGAATGATCCCAGGATGTTCAAGCCTTGAGAGAAGTCGATGGATTTTCTCAAATCGATTCGCACTGTCGGGTTCAGTGGATGCCAGCTTCATGGCGTGAACGGTTTCGTTTGTTGGGTCCTCTACTTCATAGATGGCTCCAGCTCCCCCTTGGGCCACGTGCCGGAGTACTCGGTAAGGACCGATGCGAAAAACAGCAGAGTCAGGTGGGTGGGTCATTCAGTCAGTGTATCCGGAGATCCATTCTACCAATGGGCATCTTCTAAGGTGGTGTCTGGGTTCACAATGGTCGCCCAATCGTAGGCGCCCCCCACCTGGTGAGGAACAACCGCTTGCATGTCGAGCCATGAGCGGGCTTCTCTTGAAGAGTCAAAAAGCAAGACGGACCAACCCTCACCTTGCATATGGGCTGAGCGCGAAGGGCCTTCACCGGATGTAAGCAGAACAAATGGAGCTTGAGCATCTAGGACAAAATCGGATCGACCAGACAAGAGGCTGGATAAAACCACAGCAGATGAATCTGTCTTTGATGGCCCATTCCACCAGACTCGATCGACCCACGTGGGTCCGCTGGGGATCTGTTGGGCGATGTTGTCTATGCGTTTAGTGGCTCCTTTGTCGGGGCCTACAGGCAATTCTGGTTGGAGCTGGTAGGTGAACAATGTGGCGGCAACAATTGCGAGGGGCCACAGGCGCGCGAGTCCCATACCTGCGGCGACGGCGACGGGTACTGCGAGAATCCTCAGGTGATAGCTTCGGATGTATCCAGTGGCTGCTCCAAAACAGAGAACACCGCAGGTGGCTGCGACAGTCACCCATGCGACGAGTCGATGTCGTGGATTCTTGCACATCGCGATGGCCACAACGCCGCTTAAAAGCATGATGCCTGAATCGCCTAAATCGACCCACCATCGATCATGGAGTGCGACTTCCAGTGTGCTGTACAGAGATGTTTCTTGAGAAACGTTGCTTTGAGCAACTTGTCGTAGACATTGAATGGGTCCTTCACCGCACATGGCAATGCTACCCACTCTCAAGAGTCGAGGTGTGGCGAGCAAAGTTCCGGCAATCGCAGCCGCTTTGAGGGCTCGGTCCCCTACTTGGGTCCTGAGTGTGGGAAGTAAAGGTAGGAGTCCAAGACTTATTCCCGCTGCCAGAGGGTGGTGTCCTATGGCGAGGATGAATGAGCATACGGCGGCGGTCGGCGCCCATCGTACGCCGCGAAGTGCGTATGCCAAGAACAACATGGCCATACCCGTGAGTTCGGGAGCGCCGTAGGATCGAGCGCCGCTGATCAAGGTGTCTACCAGTCCCGTATCAAAGGTGAGAAAGACACCGGTGGCGATAGCGCCGGCCCATCGTCGTATCGGAGACGCGTTTTGTGAGGTCCAAGCCCATGCGGCAAGGAACCCGATGGGGGCAATGAGCGCCCCAGCGATAAATCGAAGCTGAAATAGGGACTCAAGGTTGTTCGACAGGGCCACGAAAGGCCATGCTGTGAACCATAAAGCGTCACCGCTTTCTGGGTTTGGTGGTCGTGGGAGGTGGCCTTGATGGGCCGCCCAGGCTTGTAGGTAGGGTCCAAGGGAGTCGGAGCCGATGACCGCCTCGTCGAGAGTACGGAGTCGGTGCCATGATGCGATCGCCCACAAGACGATCATGGTAAATATTCGGCTCACGCGATCGATATTACTTTGTGATCCCCAACTCTTCGGCCACATGGCTCGCAGATTTTCCTTGAATGGCTATCTGTAGGTCTCGTTCGATTCGGCGTTGAGCAAAAGGTGCAGTCACTTCGTCGATCTCTTTAGAAACACTTGAAATTCGATGACGGTCGCTACCTTTCATGGCCTCTTCAAGGGTTGATAAAAGGGCTGTGATCGCATCTTCTTCACCCTCCTGCAGGAGGGCCGAATCTGCCTTGATGGCTTTGCTCACTTGGTTGGAAATCTGTTCCGCTTCGATCCGGGCTTCGATGAGCAATCGTTCATCTACGTCCGTTTCGGCGTTGTCGATTGCGTCTTCGAGCATGTTCTCGATTTCATCTTCCGACAAACCATAGCTGGGCTGTACATCGATCGTTGTATTGTTGCCTGTGGTTGTGTCCTCCGCACTTACGCGCAGGATGCCATCTGCATCGACCATGAACTCCACTTTTATTCGTGGAACACCTGCAGGTTGGGGTGCAATACCCGTCAGCTTGAAACGTCCCAACGAACGGCAGTCGGATACCAGTTCTCGCTCACCCTGCAAGACGTGCAGATCTACTGCTGTTTGATTGTCTACATGAGTCGTAAAGGTTTGGGAGGATGCCGCGGGAATCGTGGAACACCGAGGAATCAGTCTTTCTACGACACCGCCCATCATTTCAAGTCCAAGACTGAGGGGAATCACATCGAGCAGCAGCATGTCCTCTGCCAAGTCGGAGTTTCCAGTCAAAATGTCCGCTTGCATTGCTGCGCCAAGGGCCACGACTTTGTCTGGATCGAGGTCGCAATGGGGGGGGCGTCCGAAGAGTTCGGCGACGTAGGTGCGGACCAGGGGGACACGCGTGGATCCCCCAACCAAAACAACTTGGTCGATTTCGTGCGCTTCCAAGCCGGCATCTTTCAACGCCTGTTGGCAGGCTTCTGCGGTTCTCTTCACGATGGGTCGAATCAATGCTTCGAAACTTCCACGGTCGATTTCAGCTTCGACCGACTGTCCGTTGAGTTCAGCTTTTAGGGTGGCACTTGGGTGGTCGGTCAATTCTCTTTTGGCCAACTCTGCTGCACGGATGGCGGCTCGGTATGTCGTACCATCGGGATTGGAAACATTGGCTTGTTGTAGAAGTATTGCTGCAAGTGCTTGGTCAAAGTCATCGCCACCGAGACGCGTGTCTCCTGCGGTGGAAAGCACCTGAAAAATGCCGTCTTCTAATGTGAGTATTGAGATGTCGAAGGTCCCCCCACCCAGATCATATACGGCGACTTTCTGGCCATTGGTTCCTTGATTTAAACCGTATGCTAGGGCTGCAGCAGTGGGTTCATTGAGTAGCCGAAGTACATTCACTCCCGCCACTTTAGCGGCGTCTCTGGTGGACTGGCGTTGGGCGTCATCAAAATAGGCTGGCACCGTAATAACGGCTCCGCCGGGCCGTCCGAACAGACATTCTTCGGCGCGGGCATGCAGTATTCGTAGAATGAAAGAGCTGATTTCAACCGGGGTGATCTCTCGGCTTCCGACCCGGAACCGTACGGCTTTGTCATCATTTTCCACGAGGTTGTAGTGAAACAACCTGGCTTCATCTGCCACTTCAGGAGCAGAGCGACCCATGAAACGTTTCGCGCTGGTGAATGTGGTTCCTCCAGGTTTTCCGGCAGCTTCAAGGGCAGGCCAGCCGATGCTGATGGGTTGACCCTCATCGTCATACCGAACAGCACTCGGAAGCAGCGCACGTTCGTTGTCGTCGAGAAGACACCGGGCTTCGCCATTCAAAATGACGGCCACAAGTGAGTGGGTGGTTCCCAGGTCGATACCGATGTTGGCCATGGTGGCTCCGTTTATGCGCCTGCTTGTGTGCGGGCGGTTTTCAGGTATTGAAGTTTGGCGAGAATGACATCTATGCCATCTAAGGTCCCAGAACCGGCTTCCCAGTCTCGAAACATGGAGTTGAGTTGGTTTTGTTCTTGGTCCCACATGGTCAAAACTTGTTCTTTGGCCATGTCTGGATTGTTCGCCGACATCATTTGCAGATCAAACATGCTTTCCAAAAAATCGTTGTCGAGTTTGGGTCCACCGCGTTCAGGAGGTTTTGGATCTCCTGTTGATAGGTACCTGGCACGAGACATGGGATCTTTAAGGATTCGTCGGGCCTCGTTGGCGAGCGCCGTCCACTGTAGACTCATCCGTCGATAAACCGCTTTTTCCCCAGCCCATTTATCTGGATGAACGGTTCTGGAAATTGTACGCCATGCATTGTCGATGTCGACTACATCAAGATGGAACACGCGTGGAATATTCAACACTTTGTACGGATCATTTTCCGCGGGTGGCGGTTGAAGGGCACCGCAGCCAATGCATACTGCTGCACTCGTAGGTTCGTGGCATTGCCAACAAATCACGAAATGATCCTACAGGGTGAACGACTCGCCGCAGGAGCATGAGGTCCCTGCGATCGGGTTGTTGAATTCGAATCCTGATTTCATCATGCTGCTCTGAAAATCAATCTCTGTACCATTCAGAAAGAGGTAGGATTTTCTGTCGACGGCCAAGGTGATGGCGGGATCTCCAAATTCGTACACTTTGTCTTTCTCTTCTGGACTCTCCACAAAGTCCATGAAGTATGACAACCCGGAACATCCACCACCACGAACACCAACACGCAAGATGGCGTCCGGTGTTTGCCGCTTTTTCATTATGATCGCCACGCGTTTAATGGCGGCTTCGGTCATGGATACTGCCACAATTAGTCCTCTTGCTTGGTCCTGTAATCAGCGATGGCTGCTTTGATTGCATCCTCCGCAAGGACAGAACAATGAATCTTCACTGGAGGAAGAGAAAGTTCTTGCGCAATATCGGCATTGGAGATCGATAATGCATGGTCAAGACTTTTCCCTTTCACCATGGTGGTGATGAGAGAACTTGAGGCGATGGCGGAGCCACAACCAAATGTCTTAAATTTTGCGTCTTCGATGATGCCGTCGTCTGTGATCTTCAACTGAAGTTTCATAACGTCACCACATGCTGGCGCGCCGACCATGCCGGTTCCAACATCTGAAGAGTCCCGATCAAGACTCCCCACATTTCGCGGGTTTTCAAGATGGTCGATGACCTTGTCGCTGTAAGCCATAATATTATTCCTGGGGTTCTAGTGTGCGGTCCATTGGATGCTTTTGAGATCAATGCCTTCTTGGTACATTTCGTACAAAGGAGACATGCTTCGGAGCCATTTCACTTTTTCGACGATGAGTTTGAGGGCGAAATCAATCTCTTCTTCGGTTGTGAATCGGCCAATACCGAAACGAATAGAAGTGTGTGCAAGTTCAACATCGACTCCGAGTGCACGGAGAACGTAGCTGGGTTCTAAACTGGCCGAGGTACAGGCGGAACCTGAGGAGCAGGCAATGTCTTTGATGGCCATCATCATGGCTTCACCTTCAACATAAGCGAAGCTCACATTCAGATTGTTTGGGAGTCGATGTTCCCAAGACCCATTCAAAAAGACTTCGTCCAGTTCTGCTTGAAGGCCAGTCCAAAGACGGTCTCGAAGGCGCTTCACTCTTTCGATTCCGCCATTTGTTAGGTCCAATTTTGCAAGCTCAGCCGCTTTGCCAAAGCCGACAATCTGATGAATGGCCAATGTTCCTGATCGCATTCCGCGTTCATGGCCACCACCGTCCACCATTGGCGTCAACCGAACCCGTGGTCGTCCACGACGAACGTAGAGTGCGCCGATTCCTTTGGGTCCGTACATTTTGTGTGCAGAAATGCTGAGGAGATCAACATTCATCGCGGCTACGTCGATGGGAACTCTTCCGAGTCCTTGAACGGCATCACAATGAAAGAGAACCCCATGTTCGCGGCATCGTTTCCCGATCTCTGCGATGGGTTGGATTACACCGATTTCGTTGTTTCCGAGCATGACGCTGACCAACACAGTGTCGTCACGCAATGAGCTTTCCAACTCATTGAGATCGATGAGTCCTTCGCTATCCACACCCAGATAGGTGACCTCCCAACCTTCGCCTTCCAGCGCATGGCAGCTATCGATGATGGCCTTGTGTTCTGTGGCCACAGTGATGATGTGCTTGCCTTTCTTGTGGTTGAATTTCGCAACCCCTTTAATGGCCAGATTGTTGGACTCTGTCGCACCAGAGGTAAAAATAATCTCTTTGGCATCGGCCCCAATCAGATCTGCGATTTGTTCTCGCGCGATTTCAACGGCTTCTTGTGCTTGCCACCCAAAGGAGTGATTGCGGCTGGCCGCATTACCAAAGATTTCGGTTAGGTATGGCCACATGGCTTCCGCGACCAGTGGGTCGCATGGTGTGGTGGCATGGTTGTCTAAATATATCGGTGTTTTTACAGACATTGGTTCTCTCATGCAGAAGTAGCGATTGCGGACACCATGATGGGCGTGCCTTCATTGTGTTCCACGTTGTCGCAGGTACTACAGGCGGGCAGAGCGTGAGTGGATGAGCAACTTCGGCAAACATCCAGGTAAGCCAAACTGGCTTGCAATTCGTGTTGGAGGCTCAGCAATCGATTGATGGCTGCTTGAGTCTCACTCAGTTTTTCGACATAGAACTTCCGTAGAACATCCATCGATTCCGGACCCGTGGCTTGGGATTGAAAGCCCAGAAGGAAGTCACGAATGTCTGTGAGTGAAAAACCCAATTCTTGGAGCTTTTCAATCCAATGAATTCGGTCTAAAGCCTCATCATTGTACATCCGGAAACCGCCCTTACTGCGGGAGGTTGGGTGCAACAATTCAAGTTCTTCGTAGAAATGGATCGTACGCACAGTCTTGCCTGCGCGCCGGGCCAGTTCGCCGATTCGGTATGTTTCTGTGTTCATCGTCATCTTTTCTCAACCAACCTAACGTATACGTAAGGGTTTGATCGTGTGCTGTCGTTTTACCCCCAGTAGAGGTGGGTGTCAACGCCTGTGGGAAAACTGTTTGGTGACAGAGGCCCACCCTGTTTTCGGTGTCCAGTGGTCTGCGTGCAGCTGGTCACCATCCGAACGTATGCGAATGCTTCCGTATTTATCAGTTCTAAGCACTTTTTTCGGATTCCAACGATGGACAATGGTTGGGTGCGGATGGCCAAACCTGTTGGCCTTTCCTGCCTGTATGAGTGCGATCAATGGCTGCGTTTTATTTACGAAATTCATCGATGAAGATGAGATTGAGCCGTGATGAGGTACCTGAACTAGGGTGGCTTGCTGCACCGTCTCCATCAATTGGTTTTCAACTTTTCGGCTGATGTCACCGGTAAATAAGAACCGATGTTTTCCATGTTCAACGAGGAGTACCAGACTCATATCGTTGTCTTCCTTTACATCACCATGATTCCAGTCAGGGGGTGGGTAAAGAATGTTGGGGTGACCTTCTGTCGATAAGTGCAGCTTTACATCCTGTTGAGCCGCCCGAAGCCAAAAGTCATGGAAGTGTTTTTCGGTTGGCAGGGGCCGCCGTGGGGACCACAAGTGATCCACACTCATTGCATTTACGATCGGGATTAGGCCGCCAAGATGGTCATTGTCTGGGTGTGTCAGAAAAACGGTATCGATTTTTCGGATCCCCTTTCTTCGAAGCCAGTGAAGCAATGAATGGCTGCTTGGTCCGCCATCGATGAGCCATCGTGTCCCGTTTGGCCAAGAGATGAGCGCAGAAGAGCCTTGTCCTACATCGGGAAATATGATTTCCAAGTGGGAAGTGAATTGTGGTGATCGTACAAAAGACAGGACGGCGAGACACAGGGCCCATTTGGGGCGGCTGTATAGCAAGACGGCAGTACCAAGAAGGAGGGCGCCAAAGGGTCCTATTGCTGGATAAATCGTCCCCCAGTCACAAATTTTTAGCCATTGGTAGGCAACATCAATTCCAGAAGCTGCAATGGCCAACAGTACGTCTCTGCCTTCCTGTGGCAGATGAACCCCCATGAGTGCAGCAGGAACGACCAATCCTGCAAAAATGGGAACCACCACCAAGTTCGCCAATGGAGATGAGAGGGAGATTTCCTGAAATACCCAAAGTGAAACCGGAGCGGTCCCCATCATCGCAGCGGTTGTTGCACCGAGACTGGATGCAATCCATCGAACCATTCGAGGCGCATCGGGTGGAATCCAGCTTGTCAGAAAGGGAACCCAACCGATCAGGCCTGCTACTGCACCAAAGGAAAGCATAAAAGAGAGGCTGCCGGCCTGTGCGGGCTCATTCAGGATGACAGCCAAAGCCGCTATGCCGAGAAATTGCCAGGCATGGGGTCTGCGCTCAAACAATGTTGAAAGCCCCACCGCTGCTACCATCCATGCTGCCCTTTGTGTCGAGACGGGCCATCCCACAAGTTGTCCGTACGAACATGCGGCCCCCGTGGAACCAACAAAAATGAGAAAACGCGCCAGCCTGGGCCGTCCAAAAAGAACCAAAGGCCGGGTTAAAATCCAGGAAAGTCCAGCACCAAAAGCAGCGATCATGCCAACGTGAAGGCCACTGATCGATAGCAGGTGTACGGTTCCTGTTCGCCTCATCAACTGTTTTAAGTCGTCATCGATTCGACTTCGTTCACCCGTTGTTAGCGCCAACAATACGCCTCCGAAGGGGTGGTGATGAGAGATGCTACTTCGCTGTGGAATTTCACCAATGGGCGCCCAACGGATGGCTGTCAGCGGAGAAGCTTTGAATCTTTGGTTGGTGGTGTTCGGGTTCCACGCTCCAGGCAAGACAGGACGTGGTTGGCGTGGCTTTACCCATGCAGTGATTTCAGACCCTACAGACGGTGGCGTGTTTGCCATACGAATAAATACGTTTCCAGATGGTGTGCGAACTCGGGCTGTTCTTCCTGAACGTTCCAGCACTGTTCCAAATATGTGCTGCTGTCGTTGTGGCGGGTCGGCTTGGATTCCGACGGCAGTGGTCCCCAACAGAAAGCCGCTGACCATCAAACATACGGTCATCAGCCGTGGGGTTGAGAACAAGACCAGTACGGACATGAGCAATGTACCGATGGTGGTTTCAGTGGGGTTGGGACACCAACCAGGCCACATCCACGAGCCGATAATTGCTCCCAGTGCAATCCAGGCAAAGGGAATTCTCATGCAACCTCCGGTGAGGTTCAATGCGATATCTATGCCCACCCAATTTCAACGGTTTGGGATGTCCCAGCTGTTCAGTGTTGAATCACATGTCAGTTGTCACATCACTGTGACTGAAATTTGATCAAGTTCTGTTGACTGAATGGACTCAACCGGGCAATTAAACTGCAGAGTTGGCCACCAGAATTCATTTGGTCCGCGGCTCTATCCCCGCTGAGTACAAGTCTCAGCCGGAATTCACGCGATGCGAAACCAGACTCAAAGTCTCAAGAACACCTTTATCGCCTGAAACCTCTCCTTGGTCCGCCTCGGAATGAGGTGAACGGTATCCCAGACCAATGGGGAGAAAATATGAATTTTGTCGGACGGAACCGCAGAGATGTGAAGCGTAAATTGTTGTCCTATTGGATGAGTCATTCATCCGAATTGGGCATGACGTTTCGCGAATTCTTGCGTTGTTGTCGTATGGGTCCGAATGAACAGACCATCACTTTTACTGCTCCACAGTAGTTGACGCTCCGAACCCCCCTCCCCCGGGGGTTTGGACGCGGAGCCGATCACCCGCTTTTGCGGTCCACCGCTTGGGCATCGGCTCCCATCCCAATCCGGCATCGAACTCATCTTTGCCGGGCATACCTGGCCGGCCACCGTTTGCACCCGGTGCGCCGGCCACTCTGCGTTCAGCCAAAATGGATACATCTGCGTGATCAAGAAATTCCCACACCTTTTCAATGCCGCTTCCTCCACGCCATTGTCCGTTCCCACCGCTCTCGGGACGCCGCGACCAGCGAATCAATCGAACAGGAAATCGAGATTCAAGCTCTTCGACATCTGTGGCCCGTGTGTTGGTCATATGAATCTGAACGCCATCGGCTCCATTAAAGCCATCTCCAGCACCACTGCCGCCACCAATGGTCTCGTACCAAGCACCGGCCCTGGTCCCGACAGTCAGATTGTTCATGGTGCCTTGGCTCGCTGCTTGAACCCCGACTGCTTGCAGCAATGCATCAACCAGCCGTTGGCTGGTTTCCACATTTCCGCCCGCGACGGCACATGGGTGGTGTGGATCGAACAAGCCTTCCGGATTTACCACCAAGCTGACAGGCTGAAGAGAGCCTTCATTTAACAGCGGTAAAGGTTCATCTACCAGACAACGTAAAACGTAAAGGAGTGTCGCTTTCGCTACAGCCGTAGGGGCGTTTAAATTACCAGGGTGTCTCGGTGCATCAATGGTCAGGCATCCCCGGTCACCAGAGATGGACAAATTGATCCGGATGGGGGTTCCATCATCCAGTATTTCGACCCCTTCGTGTTCCCCTTGCATTCGCTGCAGTACCCGGGCGACTGAACGAGCGGCTTGACCCAACAGGTGAGACAGTTGTGCCTTGAATGCCGGGAGGCCGACGTGTTGTATCAGGCCTTGTGTTGCTTCTTCACCTGCAGCACATGCCGCAACTTGTGCCATTAAATCCGCACGAACTTCATCGGGTTGTCGGCATCCGGGCATGGGTGGAACATGAAAGCCATTTTCGTCTGCAATACAGATTTGGCGAAGACGAAAACCTTCTTCCTCAATGTGTGTTGCATGGGGTGGCATTGATCCTGGAGTGAGTCCACCTACATCGACGTGATGTCCTCGACAGGCGACAAAGGCCACACGCTGTTCGCCTCTGTATACTGGTCGCATGACGGTAATGTCGGGGAGGTGAGATCCCCCCGCATAGGGATCATTGCTGGCCCAAGCTTGACCCGGTTGGAGTTCATCGGACCGACGTTCGATGAGGTCGCGGACTGTCTCCCCCATCGCGCCGAGGTGGACCGGTACATGTGGAGCGTTGGCAATCAGGCGGCCGTCTGCGTCAAAAATGGCACAAGAAAAGTCTCTGCGTTCACGGATACTGACGGATCGTGCGAGGCGCGCAAGTCTTTCGCCCATTTGTTCGGCAATCGCCATGGTTCGGGTGGCAAATATTGCTGTGTGAATCGGATGAAAACTTGTACTCACTCGAGATGGAGGAGACTTTTCGTCTGTAAGGCGCAAGAACCCCTGCTCCACAGATACCCGCCAGCCAGGTTCTACGACCACGGTTGTGCCCCCCCCAGTAAGGATGGCTGGACCGACAACTTCGTGTGCATCAGACATGGAAAGAAGGGGGACATCAATCCATTCGTTGAACCATGCACAAGTGGTGGTTGGGTGTGTGTGGTCTTCCTCTTCGCCCAGGTCAAATAGATTGGACCCTTGTTCTTCAACATCGATTCGAACCTCGACAGCTCGAATGGATAATTCCGGTCGAGTAAATCCAAAACGTGCTTGATGAACATCGTGAAATTGAGAAATCAAACGCTCGGTCAATTCCGATGTGGCAGGAATATCGTCGCTAAGGGTGATCTCCATGAGGTGTTGCGTGTTGTCATGGCGGCAGGCAAGACGAATATGGGTCTTGCCTGGAAAAGGCAGCCGTTCACGCGCATACTCCACGGCTTCTGCGATGGATGTTCCGACAGGTGCCACCGTTTCCGCCCTGCGTACGGCATGCCCGATACCAACGGCCGAGAATACACCGGCCAATCGAGGCACGAAGATGGTTTGGATACCCAAAGCCCTTGCAACAGTACAGCAGTGACCTGGACCGGCCCCTCCGAATGCGACCAG
>PALY01000148.1 GCA_002707085.1 Deltaproteobacteria bacterium | reverse complement strand
CTGTGTCGGCGTCCGTATCCGTGTCCGTGTCCGTGTCCGTGTCCGTGTCCGTGTCCGTGTCCGTGTCCGTGTCCGTGTCTACCTTGTTGCCGAAAGAGTCATTGGCACACCCACCAAACGACCAACAACAAGCGAAGACCGCCAAGTATGTCCGCAACGAGCGTGTTCCTCTCACCAACAAAACTCCTGCTACCGAGTAAAAACTACGTCGCTCTCCAGGGTCCGAAACTGTTCTCTCTATCGCTCGCTACTCAAGAAGATCGCAACACGACCCGAAAGAGCCAATCCAACAGTTGCTGGAGTCGGGTGATGACTGGAACCCACAATCATGTCGTCCATTCCATCGCCATCCAGGTCAGCAATCAGCATGGTTTGACCGATTTGTTCGTTTGAGTACTGCCCTCGAATCCCGAGGACGCTCACGTCAGCAACGTCGTTGTCACCATCCACCAATAGCGAACCGGACACAACCCATACGACACCAATACCATCGGCATCCTCTTCGGCCACCAATACATCAGCTACACCATCACCGTCGATATCACCACCTGCGGCTACACCCACGCCAAAGCCACCTTCTGCACCAACGATACGGTAGGCAGCAACAGCATCAACATCCGTGGCTGTCATGGCGTCCGTACTCGGTCCACCATCAATGCTTTCCACATCAGACACCATGTACACAGCGCCCATGCCACCTTCAGCAGCGGGGGCGCCAACAACAACATCATCCAAGCCATCGGCATCGAAATCACCGAAGCTTATCGAACTGCCCAACGCACCAGGGCCATCCATAGAAAGCTCAAACTCAGCTGCATCTGAAATCGAATCGAACTCACCGCCCGTATTTGGAATCCATGCAACCTTACCGCTTTGCGTTGGGTCACCACCTGCCAAACTAGGCGCATATCCACCCTGGCCAACAGCGATGCGATCACCAGCGGCGACCATCCGCGTCACTGTGTCGCCCTGAGGGTCTGCAATATTGGACAACACGAACTCGTCCATGTCGTAGGAACCCACCCGGTCCGCCCCAGCAATCACCCAGATGGCAGAGGGGCCAAAATCTGTGTTGCCCACATTGTGGTCGACAATGATCTCTGCTGCGCCATCACCGCCCAAGTCTACGGCGGTCACTGTGCCTGCTTGCACTTCGCCCACGCCGCCAGGAGCGCCCAAGTCGAAGGTATACACCGCATCTGCATCCGTTTCGTCCATTTCACCCGCAAGCATTCCACCTACGCCATAAAACACACGCACTGCATAGTCGGACACAAAAGGCCCAAACTGAATCTCGCCTTGACCAATCACCAAGTCATCATTTCCATCGCCATTCACATCGGCACACGCTGCACCAAAACCAAGCGCTGATCCCGTGGCCATGATGTGAGTTCCCGCTTGAGACAGTCGCATATCGCCGACCCATTCTGCAGCACTCCTGCCATAGAACACGCCCACAGCACCTTGGTAATCTCCAGCGTACGGAGCCGTCACGACCAAATCGGACAATCCGTCATCATCCAAATCACAAACAACCACGTCATGGCCCAGCAACTGATGTTCTCCTGGGTCTCCGACAACAACGGCTGGAGCGTAGCGGGCTTCAAACAACCCACCGTCGACATCATCACAGTTGGAGTCGACACCATCATGGTACCAGTCCAACGCGTCCGGATGTACCGAAGCATCGTCGTCATCACAATCGTCACCGCCATGGGTACTGGCATCAAACCCGTCCCCATCACCATCGATCAAATCGACACCATTGCAGTCTTGGTCCACACCATCTCGTGGAACCTCAGGGGCGCTCGGGTACACATCACGATCAAAATCGTCGCAGTCATTTCCGCCACCAGCACGCCCATCAAAACCATCGCCATCGACGTCGGTCAGATCTTGGCCATCACAGTCTTGATCGATGCCATCATACGGGGACTCTGTGCCCGGGATCTCGGGGTCAGTCTCATCACAGTCCAAGCCCTCTTCACACTGGCTCATGTCGAAATAGCCGTCACCATCGGGATCGAAGCCTTCATCGACTTCACCATTACAGTCGTTGTCCTGCCCATCACAAACTTCTTCGGCACCAGGGTAAACTCGGTAGTCATTATCGTCGCAATCTTCGTCCGCGGTCACACCATCACGGTCCTGATCCACGAATACAATCGACCCCGAACCTGTGTCGTCCGCACTCACGGTTCCTTGGCTAGGTTTGTTTCCCGTTACCGGGTCACAGGCTGTACAAAGAAGGATGAAGGGAATCCACCGCATATTGACCATCTCCAGTTTCCGAATGACACCGTAGCATCTTCCTACTTCTTCCGCGGACACTAATGAATGTAGAGTGCATCAGCGTGACCCACAAAACCCGAAAGTCGTAGACCCATAAGCTTCCAGTTCGGCATTCCACTCCACACCCGTGAAGACATGTTCGTCTTCATCCACAGTGTACTCTGCATTCCAAATCGATGTGATGGTTCCATGGACGTCTCCACGCACTTCCCACACCACAGACTCGCTGGTCGTATTGGTCACCGTGCCGTCCATGCAAAACCCTGTGGTCCAAGTCGATGTTTCCACCAACGTGAACTCAACACCCACCGCCGCACCACCGGGTAGAACTTCTCCAATTTCCTCTACAATGATCGAGAGTTCTTCTGGCGCAAGACGCTCTCCTTGCGCAAAGGTGTCTTGCTCATCGACACCTCCAGTACGAAAACGGAACGACTGTCGGCCCGACAACTCGAGCAGTGGTGCCATCAATCCGACCTCTCCAGGATCATCTGCACACGAGTCGGACCCCGTCTTCCAACGGCGCCAACTCTGCACATAGCAAGATCGGAATCGGGCATCGTCCATCAGGACGTTGGCCAGGTCTTGTACACCATGGAATTCCACTTCATCCACAGCCCCCGAGGCATCAACCGGTTCGCCTACTTCTTCATCCCTCCATCGACCCAAATGGTCAAAATGTTCAAAGCCAAAGCCAATCGGATCAATCAGAGAATGACAGCTGGCACATTCGGGTAACGAACTATGTACTTCGTACTTTTCACGGGTCGTCCCTTCGGCATCTGCAGCAGGGGGCGAAGTGTCCAGGTTGGGGGGTGGAGGCGGGAGTTCCTCACACAACATTCGCTCCCTCACCATGACCCCTCGGTGAACAGGGCTGGAACCATCGGCCAGGGCATATACCGTGAGTACACCCGCCTGTGTCAACAGACCTCCATACATCTCACCGTCTTGCTCCACCCAACCGGACTCCGTCGCTCCATAGTGTGCAGCCAAAACGTCTGGCACCCACGTCGTGGTCCCCGTCATCAAGTCCGCAAGCGATGACTCCAGCCGGGCCAATTCGCGTACCGTTTCGTAGGTCTGCTCCGCCATCGCACTTTCCAATTCTGCATCCAAGCCTGTACGAGAAACCGTCTGCAAAAGGTTTAGGCGAAGCCAAATGTTCACAAAGTCGGCCGTGGTATCAAGAGAACGCTCATCAGCGCTCATCCTGTCGACCTGCGCCTGAATTTGTTCGGGTGTATTGAGTGTTCCAGCGGCAGCAGCGACGAACAGTTCATCGTCGGGCATGGTGTCCCACAAAAGGTAGCTCAGTTCAGTGGCTATCTCCCAATCGGTCAGTGCATAGTTTCCATCTTCATCCGCCACACCCAATTCAGACCGATACAGGAAATGGGGTGACTGCAACATTCCAGACACCACCCAACGTAGCCCCTCAAAGAAACCGTCATCCTCTGCAATATCAGCCCATAGTCCAAGATAAACTTGGAGTTCATCCGCAGAGACTGGACGACGAAATGCCCGTAAACCGAACTCTTCAATGAAGGTCGCGGCACATTGCGTGACCGTGCCTTCCTCCGGTGTACAAGTGAGCATGCCTGCTACATCCACCACGCTCGACAAATCTTCCGCCGCAGTTCTGTATTGATCAGCCAACAAGCCCGACACCACCAAAGCAAGCGCATCGTTGGTAAAACCGTGAACATTTTCATCTGCAGCCAGCGCCGTTCCGTAATCATTTTCAACGCCCAGCAAATCAATCACTGTTTTTTGATATTGATTGTGGTCCAAGCGCCAAAGGCGTCGTGGAGATGCTTCATCTACACAAGGCTCAGTTGGTGTGTCACAGTCTCCATGGGTCCAATCAATCCAAAACTGCAGTGCCTCCCACGATTCGCTATCCGGCAGGACCAATGTCCCACCCCCATGACCCGCCTCGTGCAACCCCGCTGGCTTCTCCAACAAACGGTCTGAAACGGCACTGGCAGCGCGAAGATTGCTCAACATATCGTCGGGATCGAAAACCATCGCCGTACCCGAGGCCGGTCCGTCCGCCACATGACAAGTGACACAATACGTACCCAATACGGGTTCCCACACATGGGCTTCAAAAACATCCACATCTTCCGGACAAGCAGTGCTTACATCACCGGTATCGTCGACCGCACTTTCTGATGTGTCTCCGTCCGAAACCGAGTCCGACCCCGCCGTTTCATCTTTACTCGCACACCCCAGCGAAAGCAGGAAACATAGCCATAACCGTGTCATCGAAGCACCCCGATGGGGCCGGATGTGCCGACACCAAACGACGAAAGCTCCAAACCAAACGCATGAGCGATGCTGGTCAAGACACCATCATGGGTCGCTCCAGCCAAATCGACCTTTCGACCTGTACGAAAGAAGCCACCCGCATTCCCAGCCAATACCCATGGCACGTCCAAACAAGTGTGCATGCGGCCATCGCCCAACTCTTTGGCCCACAACACCAAGGTTCGGTCCAACATCGAACCACCCGTTTCCGGATCTTCCATGGCCGTCAATTGATCCAATAGGTAGGAAAACTGTTCTGCGTACCACCGCTCACACTGAATAAAGTTGGCCACCCCAACGGTATCTTCATCCCCAGCATGAGAAAGGCTATGGTGGCCGTCGGTCTGACCGATCCAAGTGAAAACAGTGGGACTTACCGTATGGCTCAACTGCACGCTGACCACGTTGGTCATCCCGCACGCGAGCGACTGTACGGCCAAATCAATTTGCTGTTGAGCTACCGTTGGAAAGTTGTCGTTTGCCCGGACATCATAGTAGCTGGGCGCAATCGGCGAATCACAACTTGAACCACCAGAGATTCCACGCTCAACTGTATCCAATGCATCAAGATGCGCGTCCATCCGCAATCGTTCTTCAGTCCCCAACCGCGCCCGCAATGCATTCAACTCATTGCGATTAATATCGATCAAACGCCTGCGTCGCTCAAGCAACAATTCGTCACCTACGTCTCCAAACATCCGGTCAAACAGGTTGTGTGGAGAATCATCGGGAGTCACAAAGCCCCCCGATCGATACGACATGCGGGTCTGAGTCGATCCTCCCCACAAGCTGGTTTGCGCCCCCAGTTCCAAAGAGGAGAACCGGCTTGAAGCGCCAATATGATCGGCAATGACCTGGTCAATGCTGGTTCCACCACCGGCCGTCAACATGGCTCCCATACCACCTTCGTGGTTGTCTCCTGTACAGAAGTCCATCCCTTCCAGAACGAGCAATTGGTCTCTATGGGGGGTCAACGACTCCATCACCGAGCCTGTCGGAAAGGAAAAGTCATCCTCTCCCCCTGTTGGGCGCCAGTGTTCATGCACCGTTCCGTTCGGAGTAAAAAACACCAACAGACGAGCCGCACCTTCAACCTCATCAGACGCACGAGCCGGGTTGTTCAACATTCGAACAAAAGGTGCCGCCAGCACAGAAGCCGCTCCGCCTTGCAAAAATCGCCGTCTATGAAGCAGATGCATACTTAATATCGCCTTGTCTCAATCCCGAACCCACACTCTATCGACTGTATTTATGTTCGGGTCTCCTTTTCTACTTGTACAAGAAGCCACGCCCTCTCGCGGAAATTTTCACTCAGCCAGAGTCTCCAGCTTCATTTTTCGGCGCTGATCGCGTTGAGTCGATGACCGATTCGACCCGATCAGCCAACTGACTGGCCATCGCCACACCATCATCATGACGCAATGTCATTTGCCGAGCCAAAACACCAAACCCGTATTCTAAAGACAATGTCGCCTTGGGGTTGTGAGCTCGAAGTTCTTCTTTCAATGGCGAAAAATGCTTTTCGTAACAGAGCATTACTTGTTTGGATGCCTGGTCGCGCAGTTCCTTCTTACGAAGTCCAGCGGCAACCCCCAGACAGCTACGAATGGCCTGGCCCGTCGAAGCCACCCCCGAGGCATCGGGGGTTGGTGGTGTGGAACCAATGGTTTCACAAGCAAGTATTATCAAGAGCGCCCATTTCATGTGTGCAACCGTACCGCAAGATTCGCTGTACGAAAAGGCCTCTACATGAGTGTAGGACTCGACCAATGTACGCTCGTGAATAGTTTGACGCTACGGGGTGTTGTCGCAACTGTAATTTTGGCACCTCATTTCCCCATGGAATGAATATGAAATTCGAACGATTTACTGTGAAATCCCGCGAAGCTATTGCCGACGCGCAGGGCCTCGCCGGAAAATACGGAAACCCCGAAATTCGTCCGCAACACCTACTTCTGGTTTTACTGACCCAGGAAAAAGGTGTCATTTCCTCGCTCCTGCAACATATTGAAGCGGACGTGGCGGCACTCAGCCGAGAAGCTGCAGTGCTTGTAGACAACCTGCCCAAGGTGTCGGGTGCTGCCCAAGCGAGGGTATCTCCACAACTTCAAAAAGTTTTCTCAGAAGCCGAGTCCATTGCATCCAGCTTGGGAGACTCCCACATTGCAACAGAAGTGTTGTTGTTGGCCATCAATGAGGTGGATGACAAACCCCGACAACTGTTGCGCGACCACGGGCTGACTCAGGAACGACTCCATGAAGCCCTAAAGATTCTTCGCGGTGGACAATCAGTTTCTGGAGAGGATGCAGAATCCAACTATGAATCGCTGGAAAAATTCACCCGAGACATGACGAAAGACGCACGGGAAGGAAAAATCGACCCGGTGATTGGCCGAGATGATGAGATTCGTCGAACGCTACAAGTGCTGAGTCGACGAACCAAGAACAACCCTGTACTCATCGGAGAACCCGGTGTGGGTAAAACTGCAATCGTCGAAGGCATCGCGCAGCGCATCGCCATGGGCGATGTGCCTGAAAGCTTACAAAACAAACTGGTGTTGGCGCTCGACTTGGCAGCATTGGTCGCAGGGGCCAAGTTCCGGGGTGAATTTGAGGAACGTCTCAAAAGTGTACTGACAGAAATTGAAGCCGCAGATGGAAAAATCATCCTCTTCATCGACGAACTGCACACCATGATGGGTGCCGGAAAGTCTGAAGGCTCTATGGATGCGGGGAACATGCTTAAACCCGCCCTCGCACGCGGTGAGTTGAAGTGCATAGGGGCGACCACTCTCGATGAGTACCGAAAGCACATCGAAAAAGACAAGGCCATGGAGCGTAGGTTTCAGCCCGTACTGATCGAAGAACCCACCGTGGACGATACGATTCGTATTCTTCGGGGCATTAAAGAGAAATACGAGGTCCACCACGGCATCAAGATCTTGGACGACGCCATCTTGGCAGCCGCCACACTTTCCGATCGCTACATCACCGATCGGCAACTCCCCGACAAAGCCATCGACCTTATCGACGAAGCGGCCAGTCGCCTTCGGATGGAAATCGAAAGCTTGCCACAGCCCATCGACAGCATGGAGCGAGAGATTCGCGGCATGAAGGTAGAGTTGCAGGCGCTATCGCGTGAAACCGATAAAAGCGCCGTAGAGCGAGCTGCAAACATTCAAGAAGAGATCGCACGGCTGGAGGAAGAAACCAATGAGCTCCGCGCATCTTGGATGGCTGAAAAAGAAGCCCTGGAGGCGATTCGTGAAGCCAAAGAACGCCTAGAAGATGTTGCACACCAGCTTGATATCGCGGAACGACAAGGTGACTTCGAAGGCGCATCAAAAATGAAGTTTGGAGACATTCCCGAACTGAACCAAATTATTGAAACAAAGACAGCCAAACTGGCCGAACTGCAGGGCGAGGAAGGTGGAATCCTCCGAGAAATGGTGACCGATGACGATATCGCAGACGTGATCGCACACTGGACGGGAATACCCGTCACTAAACTCAAGCAAGGCGAACAAGAGCGCCTATTGAACATGGAGACAAACCTGCACCAGCGTGTCGTTGGACAACACGATGCTGTGGTAGCGGTGGCCGACGCAGTACGCCGAGCCCGAGCGGGACTTCAAGACCCGAACCGACCCATTGGCTCCTTTATCTTTCTAGGCCCCACCGGAGTCGGTAAAACAGAACTCGCCCGAGCATTGGCCGAGTTCATGTTCGACGATGACCAAAACATGATTCGTATCGACATGTCCGAATACATGGAGAAGCATTCTGTGGCCCGACTGATTGGCGCGCCTCCTGGATACATCGGGTACGACGAGGGCGGTCAACTGACGGAAGCCATTCGTCGACGTCCATACTCGGTTGTATTGCTCGACGAGATTGAAAAAGCCCACCCGGACGTCTTCAACATTCTGTTGCAAGTCCTCGATGATGGACGCGTCACGGACTCCAAAGGGCGAACCGTCGATTGCAAGAACTGCGTTCTGATCATGACCAGTAATATCGGCGCCCGAAAAATCATGGACGCTGGAGGCGACCGGGCAAAAGCCACCGAATCCGTACTCTCAGAAGTAAAGCGAACCTTGAAGCCTGAATTCCTCAATCGAATCGATGACGTGATCGTCTTTGATGCATTGACGCGCGAAAATATGGACCACATTTTCAACATTCAGATGAAACGTGTTCGCAAGCTTTTAGCCCAGCGTTTTCTGGAAATCGAAGTCACACCCGCTGCGCAAACCGCACTGTGTGATGCCGGCTTTGATCCGGCCTTCGGAGCCCGACCACTCAAGCGAGCGATTCAACAGTACCTACTCAACCCAATGTCGAAAGCCATTGTTGCCGGTGGGTACCATCCTCGAGACACCGTGAAGGTCGATGTCGAAGGCGATCCCGCGGAAGGAAACATTAGTTTTGAACGCATTCCTGCCCCCCCAGAAGAGGGTGAGGATGACCCATCGCCCGTGGGCAACGACCAACAAAAGGCACTTCCACCACCGGCGAAATGACCGTCAACCATCACCAAGAACGCCTAATAATGGTGGAGACCCAAATCGAAGGTCGCGGAATCGAGGACGAACGAATCCTCGGAGCCATGCGAGCCACCGAACGTCATCGCTTTGTCCCCGCAGACAATCAAGATTTGGTGTATCGAGATGGCCCAGTGGGTATTGGCCGTGGGCAAACCATCTCGCAGCCCTACTTGGTCGCATTGATGTCCAAGGCCTTGAATGTATCGGAGGGTTCTCGGGTCCTCGAAATCGGTACAGGCTCTGGCTATCAAACGGCCATATTGGCAACCCTTGGCGCCACTGTTCACAGCATCGAAATTATCGAGGAACTCAGCCTTAGGGCGCAGCGGGTCTTAACCGAAACCAATCTCACCAATGTGGAACTGCACATTGGTGATGGCTTCCAGGGTGTGCCAGAACATGCACCCTATGACGGCATCATGGTGACTGCTGCGCCCCCCAGAGTACCGCCCAATCTGCTCGAACAGCTCAAGGTTGGCGGCACCATGCTGATCCCCATCGGTGAACGACAACGTCAAACCTTATGGAAAATCACACGAACCCCCACAGGGTTCGACAAAACGGCACTTCACGCTGTGCTGTTTGTTCCCATGACGGGCGAAGTCAGCATCGGCTGAGTTGACTGCCTCGGACTAGATGGCCAAGGGTTCTTCGTCTATCCGAACGGGCTTCTTCACCGAAGCTTTGGTCTGTTTGCTCAGCACAGACTTGACCCAAACCTTCATTTCACTCTTGTCTTTAAAGGGAACATCAGAGGTGAAGTACAGCACTTCCCCCTCACCCTTACAGCGTTCTGCCATGTTGAGTTTCCAGCTGACTTCAACGGATGACTTCACCTTCTCTTCGACCTGATCGGGCCATGTTTGCCCTGGGTCCAAGACCTCAGCGACGTGGTACCGCTGTGCTTCTTTACCATTTTTGCATGTGGCATTCTCGAAGACGACAGCGCCGTACAACAGGCCTTCATCATCTTGAAGTTTGTCGTTGTAGCGAACCTTGACCAAGGCATCAGAGCCTTGTTCATCTTGAAGCACACGCAATGTGATGCGGGCTTGGTCCACAGCGCGTGCAGGAAGGTTGGTGACAATGGACTTCAACGATTCTGCAGCCGCTGCCGCGGTCTTTACATTCAGTCCCTGAACTGTGCCTGCTTGGGCCGCATCCGCCAACGCCTGAATCAAGTTTACTTGGGTTTCCACATCACTCTCTTCCGAGATCAGCGTTTGCAGCTTGGGTACAGCCGTGATGCCAACATTCGCCGCATACACTTCCACAACAGCAAAATACAGGCCGCGATCTTCGCTAGGCCCTTGGTCGACACGCGCCTGAAGCAGTCCGGTGATCGCATCGGTGCGACATTCGGTCAATGCCCGATACCAGCGTTCAGTCCAGAAGTTGTCTCCAAGCTTTCCATGAGCATCCACCAAAAACTTCTGAATCGCTTCGCTTTCCTGACACTGTTTGCCATAAGAACGAACGGCTCGCGAACGCTCATCTTGTTGGCGAGTTGCCATCCAATCCATGACGCTTTCACCAGCACCCACATTGATGGCTGCAATGGCGGCTTCAAAGCCTGCAGACTCAGCCACAAGTTGAGGAATGGCGGTCTTCGCCGTCTTTTTGGCAGCCGCCGCATCACACTGGGCAAGCTGTACAAACAACGGTGCTGCCTCATGTGGCGTGGCATCTTTAATGGATTTGCTCAGTTCAACGGCATCACAATCGGCAGCGTGAACGGTCAAGGACAAAAGTAGGGACAACAGCATGAGGCCTCCAAGGCGGTCAACCGGTAACCGCCGGTCGCAAATGAATCCACCAGCACATTCCCTTGCAATCCGTTGACGAAACAGATTTGTGGATGATCAAGTTCAATGCAATGGTAGAGACACTTATGGAGAAATTGATGTCTAAACCTACCTTCCTGGCCCTTACCGCACTGCTATCTGGATGCGCTCCCGACTATAAAGTGATCGTTGATGAAGAGAGCCTTGCGCCAAGCACCGCCGATGATGGTAGCGATGACGAAGGTGACGAAGTCGAAGAAGAAGAAGATTACTCCATGTACGAAGGTGCAATGATTCGAATCATAGAACCCGCATCTGGGGACTTTCTTCCTTGGGGCGACATCCACAACTTTCAGGCCGTGCTCGAAACCCCGGATGGAGAATACCTTCCATTCGATGGAATCGAGTGGAGCAGCGACGAAGACGGTGCCTGGACCCAAACAGGTTCTGACTTGGAAGATGATTCAATCGATGTGGGAACCCACAACATCACAGCACAGGCCGTCTTGCCCGATGGCGCAAGATTGGCTCACACCATTGGGGGCGTCTTGGTACAACACCCCGCAGCGGGAACTTACGTCGGAGATATGGTCCTCGGAATCGACCTTGAGTACGGCGGCACCCCCATCGGCACATCCTGTATTGGTGGCGCTGTTGTGGTCATCGATGCATACGGAGAAGAAGCACTGGGTGTCTCCGCCTGCACCCTCGATCTGCTCGGCTACCTGACCCTCGAAGTCAACCACGTATTTGAATACGAGATCGACGAAGAAGAGATCTTTGGAAACGCGTTCGTAGAGTTGAGTTTTCTTGGTTGGGATCTACCGTTTGAGTCCGAGGGTTCCCTTCGTGATGGGAGCATGATGTCCAGCTGGTCAGGAGGCGCTGGTGGCGCAGAGCTGGAAGGGACTCTTGAAGTTGAACGAATCACGCGCGAAATCACTGAACTTTAAAGACATCGCTTGGCTTCGACCATCGCTACAGGTACCCTATGAGGGTGAACATCTGGTGGATCCCACTGCTGACTGGCTGCGTCTCTCCCAAACTGTTGAAGGTAGAGAACCAGTTGCTTCAAAAAGAAAATACAGAGTTGCGCGACAAGCTCGCAAGTTGTGACGTACAGCGAGCCCCTTCGGATTACCTGACCCAGGTAGATATGGCCGGAGTCCAACGGTTTGTTACCCGCGCCGGGTTTGAAAACGTGAAGCTCGCATCCGACACCGTTCTGACCATTCCCATCCAAGGAAGAAACACCAGTTTCATGGTCAACGTGCAGTTGTTTGAACGGGAAAAAGTCCTGTTCATGGCAACCGCTGGCTACCTGGACCTTGAAGTTGCCACATCTTCGCAAGCCATGGTCCTACTGCTCACTCAATTGGTGGCAATCAACTACGAATTGTTGGTGGGTAAGTTCCAGCTCAATCCGAATTCCGGAGCCATTACACTGAGTGCTGAGATTCAGTTGGATGATGGACTTGGGTACCAAACATTACTTTCTACCATCAACCACCTGATTCAAACTGCAGATGAACAACACTCAAACCTGATGAGCGCTGCACGAGGGATGGGATTGTAGTTCGGCGTAAACGAAGACAGGAGCCGGGATTAATCCCCACTCGGGTACGGTGCATGACGCCACAACAACCATCCTTTCCGAAGCCAGGCCCGGCGTACATCTACTCCGCTGACTCGTTGCGATAATCGTTCTGCTGCAGCCACAAAATGCTGCTTATGACCAAACTCTGCTTGTGACCGGGTGATCTCAGCCGCACGTGACCAAGCTTCAAAAAACTCAAATATTGGCTCGTCTGGAACAACGCGATGGATCAAATGCTTTGGAAGAACGGCCTGAAACAAACGGGGATCGAACGGTTCATGAAAACTGGTTGCGAACAGTAGGCCTTCGGGTTTTGGATTGCCTCCAGCATCTGCGCGCAACAGTTGCACCACCATTGTCCGTCCAAGCGGGTCACACGTACCTTCTGCCAAAAGAGCGCCGTCGCCGACCTGCGCCAGTATTTGGCGATGGGCGGGCAAGGCTGCCGCCTCATCATATTGACGCAGCACGTTCATGGCTCGAATCAAACGGACGTTTTCACCTGATTCAAGGGGAATCCGAAAATCCCCGCGGCGGAAACACAATCCAGGCTGTACAAAGTGTTCGGCGGCATTCACCCGATCAGGGTCCCGTTCAACACCAATCATTCGAACATGAGGCCATCGCTTCTTCAATCGATCAAACCACTCGGCTGTGGTGATGGGCAAGCGCCCATAGCCAAGGTCCACAACCACGGAACCAGGGCAACCCAAAAGCCCAGGTTCAAATGAAGCCAAAAACATGTCCAAACGACGCAGTCTTTGTGCAGCGGTCTTCCCTCGGGTACCCACTGCGTCTGGCCCCGATGCTTCTGCCATCCATTGTTTGCTTGGAGAACGTGCCACTCAGTCCGTCAATCCTCTTGGTTCTTTCGGTTCCGGTATGCCTGCATTTCTTCACGCGACATCATGCTCGTCCTTGCATCCTCATCCTCTTCCTCTTCCTTCAACTTCGCCAGCAAGTCTTCTCGACTGAAAATGAGCGTGGCTGCGTCGGCATCATCCTCTTCAACAGGCTCTGTGTTCTTCGCTGACATCTCAAAGATGGCGGTCGCTGCATCCGAATCAGAATCAGAACCGGAAGTGTGTGCAGGGTTGATGAACATCATGGTGGCCGCCTCATCAACATCTGGGGCCGCACCCGGGTCAGGAATAATTTCGGAACCATCCGACTCGGACCGGCCCTTGGTTCGATTCACAAGCTTGTCCACCTTCGCCTGTGTCTGCCGGTCCTTGGCTTTGGGCAACACGGGTGGCGCACTGACCACAGCTGTCTGCTCATTCATTTGGGCCAGACACCGTTCAAGTGCCAAATTTGATCGGTCGATCCAGGATTGAATATCGGCCACATCTTCCACAGCCTCATCCTCATGGGACTGTGCGACCTCGATCATAGACTCAAGTTGCATCAATCGGTCACGGGCGCGTGATAGGCGAGTGGCTCGCTGAACCCGGTTCGACTCCAAGGCACGAATCGTCAACTGGGCGCCCGCGATACCCGGAGACACAGCGTTCAGGCCAGCACTTCTCTCCGCAATCACCTTTGAGACCGCATTATGCCGCTTTTGATGGGCCGCACGACGCTGTTGAACTGCCGATATGGAAGCCTGGATGGCCTTGCCTTGTTCTGTATATTTCAACGCCCCTTCCACCACTCGCAGTTCCGCCGCAACCAAGCCTTCTAAGTCCTCACGCGCCTCCACAATCGACTCTTGAATGACTTCAACCCGAGCCTTGGCTTGACGAATTTCTTCGCCCAATGCGGCAACTCTCTCGATTCTTTCGGCTTCCGCATTGCGTTGTGCCACCACAATTGCTTCTGCGGTACTGGCCAGCGCGGCGCGGGTTTGCTCGATCAACGCAGCGCAAGACTCCACAGTCTCCTGCGCCAACTCCTCTGCTCGACGTCCTTCGAGGATCTGTTCATCGGCTCGTTCAATGCTGGATTTCCGAGAACTCTGCTCACTTCGGATCGCGTCCAAGGTAGATTGCACTTCATTGCGCGCAATGTGGGCGTCTTCCAGCCGACGCGCATTGTTCTTCAGCATATCGACGGCCGCTTTCGCGGTCTTTCGGCTGTGATCATATCGAGAACTGGCCACCGACAACTCGTCTCTCTTTGACTGTGTCAACTGCCGACATGCTTCCTGTTTTTCGATGTGGGATGTCTCTATGCTCAACGCCTTTTCTAAGGTCAACCGCAAGGCTGAGGCCGCTTCACGCAAAGGTCCCAACGCTTGGTCTGCGGACTCCCACTCAGCCTTCGCGATGGTCAAAGCCCGCCTCACCTCTTTTAGCTCTTCGAGTCTCAATTCTTCTTCAGCAGCACGCCAACGAAGTTGACTCTCTTGGATTTCTGCCAAAGCTGTTCGGGTCTCTGCGATCTGTTCGCCAATGTCTTGTACAGCTTGGTCTTTCTCTATGACCATACTGGCGGTACTCGTCACACGATGGTCCCGTTTACGAAGAATTTTGGTCCCCGCCTTTACTTGATCTTTGGCATCGTTCACGCGGGACAACAGGGATTTTTGTTCTTTCCGAGCTGCATCATGAGCGGTCTTACTTTGTTCTATTTCAAGTATTTTGGCTTCTACAGTCTTGCTGGAAGATGTCTGATTCCGTCCAGCTGAACGCCGCTCTTTCCGAACCGCGAGCAAACGCTCTTTAATTTCTGCTCTTTGCGCTACAACCCCATCCGCTTGAAGCACGTGTGCGGCCACTCGTTCCACATCCGCGTCATGCCCTGACTTCCGGACGGTTCGCATCTGGACACACAACCGGTGAATCTTCTGTGCCTGCACAAGTTCTGCATCAATCGCCTCTGCCAACATTTGGCGAACCGTTGCATGTGTTTGCTGGGAAGCGACCACCTGCTCTTGAATCGCTGCGGCTTCGGCTTGGCGCTCCTTGTGCTGCGATAAAGCGTTGTTCAGCTCATCGGCCGACGCTTGCACGGCGGCCCCCACCGGAGCGACACCCGCCGATGCTGCCTTTTCTTGCTTCAGCAGTTCTTGTCTACGGGCATTCAAGTCTTCAATCTGCACCCTTAGCTGGCCCTGTTTGACTGCCAACTCAGACCCTTGCTGTTCTGAACTCGAAAGCTCTTTTCGAAAAGCCGATTGGTGAGCCAACGCATCTTCAAGAGCCGCTGCGGATGCTTTCCATCCCTTTTTCTCTCTCTTGAGCGCACCTTGGACACGGGTCTGATTTGCCGACGCCTCTCCTTTTGCTTCAGCCAACACCGCTTGGTGTTCATCCAAAGCAAGACGTGTCTCGGCAACTTGCTCTTCCAGAGCTTCCACACCATCTCCCACAGGTGCATCTATCGCTGGTAAATCCTCCAGAACCTGACATGCAGCAGTCACAGATTCAGCCAAAGCGTTCCGATTGGACCGCAAAGACTCCAACTCCTCTTCCGCTGCAGCCACAGCCACTTTTGATTCCGACAGTTGGTTCACAAAACCATCTATGTCCGTATCTGCCTCAGTTTGGCGCAACGCCTGCTGCCGCATCGTTGCTCCATCGAGTGAATCAGAAACTTTCTCCCTGGCTTCAAGTTGCTTGTGCTGCTGTTCGCTGAGGGCATCACCTTTTTCTTTCAAACCATTGAACTGTGCGATCAATTGTTCAAGCTGAGAATTAATATTTGAAGCCGCATCGCCCGCCTCTGCGAGCGCTTCACTCAAAGAATCATCATGAACGGGACCTTCATCAGACTCACCTTGTGCAGAAGGATTGCCCAACCCATGCATGGTCTCACCGAGGTGTCGAGCGCATAAGGACCAGTACAAGCGGATGGACTCCGCCTCTTTGACCAGCGCATCGTGATCCGACTCCACATCGGTTGGCAACAGCGTTCGAATCACATCTGCAATGGCTTCCACATGAGGCGCACACGCCGTAATCGCAGGGCAAAGCACATCCGTCCAATTGTTCACGATGACTCGAGAACGGGCCAACGATGACGGATTGGTCAGATCGGTCCATGCGGCAATGGCATCGTCAAAGAAAAGATCGAGCAGATCGATCAACTTGTCTCCGTCGACCGGATCATCTTCCGTTGAATAGGCCAAAACAATCTCTATCGCAGCAAACCAAGCCAACGCAGCCCGACCTGACTCCGTCCCAAGCCACATGGCTGTACGGGTATCAGAGTCACCCTCACACAAGCCTTCTGCAATCAGTCCAAGTCCGACAAGGCGCGTGACAGCATCTCGACCATGCTCATCTTCAAGGTCACCGATACCCACGGCCCATTCCATATGAGCGTCGTACAAAGAAAGCGCGGTACGGACTGCAGATGCCACACCGATATACAACTCGCTGGAGTCCAGATGGCGACCGATTTCTTCAACATGGCGCCCAGCATCCAAGATGCCTTCCAAGCCGGGCATTGCCGGTGCTTTACTCGTGAGACCCGAAACCCCGCCTTGATCGGCCAATACAGCATCGCCCGCAGGTATACGAAGCACACCTGCCAGCAGTCCAAGTACGGTGCGATCCTTACCAAAACGGCCCAGAACGCTCTCGAGGTCTAGCATCACTACCGTCGAGGGTACCGCAAAAAGGATGGTTCCGGATGATTCATTCGTTTAGCGTCGCCAATTCTGCTTCCAGACGCTTCACCTCAGCTTCCGCAGCGGCGGCTTTTTCCTCAAGCTTGGCGATTTCCTTTTCCTGAGATTTTTGGTCTTTTTCAAGTGCCTTTCTCTCTTTCGCCAGCTCTGCTCCTTTGGCATCCAGAGCATCCAACTCCTTTTGCAAGCCAGCGATTTCATCGTCCAAAGCCGCCAAGGCTTCATCGCCACCCGTACTCTCAGCCTGAAGCCGGTCTAATTCCGCTTGGAGTTTGTCGTGTTCCGACCGCTTGGAGTCCACGTCCGCTTCTGCATCCGCAACCGCTTGTTCCGCTGCAGCCAACTTGTCTTTTTCAATTTCTACGGTCGCCGCGGCTTCATCTCGCGCCTTTTGGGCATCCTGACTCTTCTTGGCCGCTTCTTTTGCTGCAGCCATCGCCTTGACCAACCCTGCCTCTTGTTTGGCGAGAGTCTTCTCCAACGCGGCTTGTTTCTTCTCCAACTCAGCGAGTTCTGTCCCTGCCATGTGCATCTCCAACAGCTATCAAGAGGGTATCAGAGGCGAAGGTTCAGTTGGTCCCTACCGGCGGCCCCGCTTCCAGTTTCTTGACGAAAATGTCCCGAATCTGCTGCACATGATCTTCCAAAGACTCCACGGCCCAATCCGTCGTTGGGACCGCGTCCAACACTTCAACATCCAATGGTCCAGGTTCAAACTTCAAGGGACCCCGTGGGAAGATCTTGG
Organism: Deltaproteobacteria bacterium; assembly: GCA_002707085.1. GTDB lineage: Bacteria > Myxococcota_A > UBA796 > UBA796 > UBA796 > UBA796. The sequence continues at coordinate 732 of PALY01000148.1, read as the reverse complement.
CAGCGTTGTGAACCACGACTGGAATGATTGGAAGTTTCGTTGCGAGCGCAGCGTGAACAAACCCCTTCTTGAATTCTTGCAAACTACCGTCTTTGCTTCGGGTTCCTTCGGGCCAAATCCATAGACTAAGACCATTGTTTCTCACAAAATTCGCCATCTCGTTCATCGTTGAGATGGCACGCTCTCGATTGGAACGGTCAATCATGGGGTGACCGGACAACAGGTAAAGTTGCCCCACACCAGGGACGTAACGAATCTCTTTCTTGGCTAAACCACATCCCCCCATTGGGCAGACCCACATGCCCAACCACATGTCGATGGTGGAACAATGATTGGACACCAGGATGGACGGCCCTTGAACATTCACTTTGTCGCGATCGTGAAAAATCACTTCGGCCCCTGTGGGCCAAATCATCAATGCGCCAGCAATGCTTCCATACACATTGCAACATTTGATGCGCACAAGCCGCCATGGAAGCAACGGAATCATCAAGACGACAAAGCAAACCGACAAGATGAACATCAAGAGGCTCGCGATGCTCATTCGAAACAACGACATAAAACGGGACACGGCAATCCTCGGGCAAACGGTAATTGTCCCTATTGTACTGGACGATTCAAATCATGGATGAGTCACACAAGAATCTCAAAAAGTCTTCTTTTCTGGCTTCGGGAGTACACTGGTAGCGCATGAGCAAACGACACCAACCCTTTGATGTTTTACGAGGCTTG